>NZ_JAUOPX010000069.1:0-11738 GCF_030547455.1 Motilimonas sp. 1_MG-2023
TCCTTTTTGGTCTGTATGTTCCTTTTTGGTCTGTATGTTCCTTTTTGGTCTGTATGTTCCTTTTTGGTCTGTATGTTCCTTTTTGGTCTGTATGTTTCTTGGTCGAAAGATCAGATCGTGGAACAGGCATTTAGTTCATTTTCTTAAGCAAGATTCAGGTTAAGTTAATCTTGTTCAATTTCTGTTTTTTATACTGTCCCGTCTTATCGGGACGGACGAAAAAATGTATTTTTTGTCGAAAAATTATACTTTTATAACTACAGAGACAAAAAATGAATTACGCGAAAGCATTTACACTAACCTATTTATTTTTCTTACTAACGCTTATTACTGCATGTGGAAGTGGGGAGCAAAAGATCATTCTTTTTCTAGATGGGATAGCAAAAAAAAAACTTGACGATGTCTATCAAGTTGCTTCATCTGACCCTGATATAATTAACCTCGCTTTCAGTGTCGAAAGCCCAAAACAAAATTTTTCTTGGCATAAAGCAGGAGGTATTGCATATCCAAATACCAGTGAAGAAATGACAATGCAAACACCATTTCGAATCGCAAGCATAGGAAAAACATTTACTGCCACATTAATCATGAAAATGATTGAAGCTGGAAGTATTTCACTTTCAACGCCAATTAGCGATATTTTGGCAGACAGTGATATGCCGGGTCACTTTACGTTGAATGAATTACATCAGATAGATGAGGATTCAAGTGGCGAATCATTAACGATTAGTCAATTATTAAATCATACCAGTGGCTTACGAGATTATATTACTGACGAACCAGATAACGATATTTCATCGAACTCATTGGCGGCACTACAGATCTTAGATGTAACAGGGCTCCTACCATCTGGCATCTCTAAAAACTCATGGACAAGCGCTAGTATTCTTGAGTATTTTTTTTCAAGTGGTATGAATCAATACGCAATGAATCCCCCTGGTGAAAGCTATCATTACTCTGATACAAACTATTTGTTGTTAGGTTTAATTATAGAAAAAATCTCAGGAATGAGCTTAGCTGATAACTACCGAGTTGAGATTTTCTCTCAATCACAAATGAATTTCTCTTACTTAGAATGGCATGAAGCAGCAGAAGGAAAAGGACCTGCTCATCATTACTCAAATTTATCGCCTTTTGGTATCAACGAAAATATAGATGTTATCGCAAGCGGACTCAATACCTCTTTTGATTGGGCTGGCGGGGGAATAGTATCGAGTATTGAAGAATTAAATTCCTATGCTATTGACTTGTTCAGCAATAAATTATTTAAGGACGTTAATACCCTAAAAGAAATGAAAAATACAATCAGTGTTGACAATGAAAATTTTTCTTACGGATTAGGTATGAAGAGGATTGAGTATCAACTTTCACATAAAAAAGTTGTTGTTTATGGTCATGATGGTGCATGGGGTACTGGTATGTATTATATTCCAGAAACAGGAACGAGTATTGTGTTTACAATAAATCAAGCTGCACCTCAAAATAAAGATTGGTTATTAGAAATACTACGAGGATTAGATAAGGCTCTTTTGTTTACGGCAATTGAGTAGATTTTGGATATTGCGTATTTGGCTTTTACATTTAATAAAAATAATATGATAAATCAGAGTTATATGACTAACCACTTTAGAGTTAGAATACGCAATGATTAAGGGTTCAGCAGAAAATTACAACACATACTAACTCTAAAAACATTGGAAATTAATATTATGATTAGCTCAAAAAAGTTTTGGGATGGAAGCGCTAAAAAATACGTTAAAACAGCTATTAAAGATGAAGTTACTTATCAAAAAAAAATCGCCATTACGCAACAGTACTTAAACAAAGATTGTGATGTTTTAGAGTTTGGATGCGGTAGTGGCGGTACAGCAATAATTCATGCACCATATGTTAAAAAAATTTTTGCAACTGATATTTCTGAAAAAATGATTGAGATAGCAGAAAAAAAAGCGAGGGAATGTAATGTTGAAAATGTCATTTTCAAACAGAATACACTTGATGAGCTTATCCTTCAAAAACAAGATTACGATGTTATCTTAGGATTAAATGTTCTGCACCTTCTCGAGGATGTAGATATTTCCATTCATTATATTTACAAACTATTAAAAAATAATGGTGTGTTTATTTCAAGCACTTCGCTGATAGGTGAGGTACATGTAGTGTTTAGGTTGTTAATATCAATAATGCAGTTTATTGGTTTAGCACCTCACGTATGTGTTTTGACCAAAAATCAGCTTGTTAGTAAACTTATTAAAGCTGGATTTTCTGTTGAGCTAGAGTGGGTGACCAGTAGAGAATCAATATTTATTGTCGCAAAAAAATAGTTCACCAATTCTATCTACATACCTTCCCACCTTATCGGGACGGAAGAAATGCATCCTTTTTTATCTAATGATAAGTCTTTTATAGCACTTTGAAGTAGGTAATAACTTATTCAACAAAATTTTAATTTTATTACTAAAAAGGAATAAAGATTTGAAAAATCAAAAAGAAAAAATTAGAAAGACAGCGATATCTCTGCTTACAATTCTCAGCTTAGCCTTAGTGCCAGCAGCTCAAGCACTTGAATTTTTATCAATCGCTAATATCAATGTGGATGTGAAAGATGCGCAGATTAAAGTTAAAACCGACGAAATAAGTGAAGTCTATATAATGTACGGACTAAACTCGGCCAACTTTGTTAAATCGCCAGTATCGAGCCAAAAGAGTAATCATGTTATTTCCCTAAACAATCTTAAACTTGGTCACATATATCACTACCGTGCTGTCGCTAAGACAGGTGCCGGAGAAGAATTCATTAGTCATGGGCAACTACTACGATTAAAAAAAACCAGTACGACAGTTCCTGTTGCCGTAATTAATAAAGTAGATAAGTACAACGTCACTTCTTCCAGTGCAACCATTAAAGTAGAGCTTGATAGAGCGGCAACCGCCACGTTGAATTTTGGACGAGGAGCCTACAACGGTGGCTCTTTGGTATCCCCTGTTGCTGTTAATCATCAATTTGAATTAAGCGGCTTGGACGAAGGGAAAATTTATCACTTTGAAATTGATACAGAAACACCAGATGGGTTTGCCTCTGACGGTGCAGATCAATTACTGCGGCTAAAAAAAGCATCTGGCCCAGATATTACGCACTTATTGGTGAGCGATCGAGGTACGCAATCAGCAAAAATTACTTGGCGTACAAGTCGCTATGCCACAGGACGGGTACTGTACCGCAAGGTCGATGAGTTGGAATACCAAGAAATTGAAAATGTTGAATTACTGAAAGATCACAATGCCACACTGCCCAATTTATCAGACTACTCTGAATACCATTTTTATGTTGAATCAACCGATTCTAATGGACTAGTCTCTACCTCCAAACCATTGTCTTTCCACACACTAGACAGCTTGCCTGAACAACCATCCATCTCAGAAATAGCAGTCAGCTACTTGAATGATTCAGAAAACGAAGGTTTTGTTAAGGTTATCACTACGGAGGACACGAGAGTTTGGGTTACTTTTGGTCCAAGTTTTAGGCCCAATATTTCCAATGTATCAGACTTTAAGAAAGAGCACGGGATTAAATTACCATCATTAATACCTGGTCTTTTTTACCGTTTAGAGGTTCATGTTCAAGATGCAGATGGAAACCTTCATAAGAGAATTCAGTTCTTTAACCCAGATAAGCTTGCGGTTGATACAGAGAGCAAAATAACAACGGAACCAGAATACCTAGTAAACAGCTTTTTTTCTCCGAGAACAACCAAAGTTTGTAACTATAACGTGAGTGACATCGATGCATATAGCCATATTAAATTAGACTGTTTACTCGATCTAAACAACCGCCATGTAACCCTTAAAGAAGGCGTTTCCTTGCTGGCTGCTGGTGGTGATATTATTAATGGTACCTTGCATATGGATCACGGTGAAATAGATCACCGCTTACTGAACTCGTCTGTTACTGTCGATGGTGTAGAGCTTAGATCTGTCTCAGACAACTATACTTTAGATAAAAGACGTTGGCCCCTTGTAGAAGGGATAGTTGAAGACTCTGTAGCAAAAACTAACAGAAAAATTCTTCAGCATGCTTTTAATCAAATGGCTGCTGTTCAAACAGCTACACTTACGCTGCCTCAATTTGATGCTTACTTTCTTGTAGGGCAATACGACTCACGTATCGATGGCAGCAAAAATGGCATATTATTGCCCTCAAATACGAACCTTGTAATGCAAACCGATACGACATTACGCGCACAACCAAATGGTTTTGTAAAATACAGTATTCTCGGAACTTTCAATGCTAACAATGTCAAAATAAAGGGTGGAGTTTTAGTTGGCGAGCGCGACCAACATAACTACGAGGATCCGCTTTCGGATAAAAATAAACACTGGGGCGGTACTTTAATGCGTGTACAAGGCTCTACTAACATAGTGATTGATGGTGTTAGTTTTATTGATGCAATGGGTGATGGTTTATCAATCAGCTCTCTTAGGGGATACGGTCGACCTGACCACATTGAAACTCAAGAAGTGACAGTAATTAATAATACCTTTGACAACAACCGCCGACTTGGCATGGCGATCACCAGTGGTTCCGATATTTTGGTTGATAGTAATACGTTTTTAAATTCAGGACAACCGACAGAATATTCAACCTTTGCCTCTCCTGGCTGGGCGATTGATGTTGAGGGGGCTCGTAGTCGTAACACAAAAGGAGAGCTTTATTACATTGAGCGGCCGTATAACATTGTTATTAGTAACAATGTAGAAAAAAACAGCTACAAAGGGGCCTTCATTGCCGCGATTGGTGATCACATTAAAATCATCAATAATACGACTGAAAGTCGATTAGGTATAGGGCAGTCTTCTTTTGTGACTATTGCCGATAATGATGTAACATACAATGAAAAATCTCATACCCCAGCATTTGCTATCCTGAATGGTTACGATGGTGAAACAACCTTTTACCCAATCATCGATGGGGTAAAGCTGGAAAATAACATTATTGCTAATAATGTGCTTCGAAAGTCTGGTATTTATATCTCAGGTAGTAATACCGATATCTATAACAACACTATTATCAATGCTCCCTTAGCTTTCTCTATCTCTAGGGCAAAAGATACCAATATATTCAATAATAATGCAGTGATTAATGATGATGCTCCTATTACATATGGTAACGACAGAATAAAAACCTACAATGGTGTGCGTGGAACATTTTCGCTCAATAATGTCGGTTTCTATAATAATAAAGTTCATGTTAAAGGAACCCCGCTGTGGATAAAAGGTGTTAATACTGAAGCAGGGCAAAGTGATTACACGATGGAAATAAAAGGTAATGTTTTTACAACTACAATCGTTCACAAACTTTCAGGTTTTAGCGATGCAAGAAATGTGACATTTAAAGGCAATAAAATTAATGGCTTACAGGTAACATCGAAATCCCATAACTTACAAATTTTAGATAATATCATAACTCAACCAGCATCAAGTGGTATTCATGTTAATAGTGAAAGCGATGAGATTGATATATTAGGTAATACAATTAACTTTAGCGGGACTCGTTCCGCTTGCATTAAAGTATCTACAGATAGTAAAGTCAATAAAAGAGACAATAATTGTCATATAATCCAGTAGGCAATATTTGATCATTAATTGTACTAGCTCAGACTTGATCTGACAGTTACCCATTTTTAATGGTGCCATTGTCAGCTTAGATTTGAGCTAAATTTTTTATGTATTAGTTGATAAGTCGAACTAACGATTGTGCCAATTTATCCAGCGCATCTTTCCGCTCTTCAAAATAATCATGTCGGTTGTAGATCCCTTCTACGCCCTTAAGTTTATGGTTCAAACATCGCTCTGCTACATGGCCGGGAGTGCCTTGTGCGGCCAGTTGGCTGCGACAGGTACGGCGTAGGTCGTGTACGGTGAAGTGAGTCATATCCCCCATCTTGTTTTCTGGTTGTTTCTTCTTGCCAGCTTCATGGCCAAATAATTTAGTGATTGCACGGTTTAATGTATCAGGCCCCATGTAAGGGTTTTTGCTGGCTCTGCGGCTGGGGAAAACATAGCCAGAGCCACATGCCCTTACTTTTAGTCCTTCTAACCACTTTACCGTAATGTCGGGCAATGGAATGACGATCCCTACGCCTGATTTGCTACGGTTATCGGGTAAGCTCCATGTTTGTTTTTCTAAATCAAATTCTTGCCATGTCGCTTCGGTTAATTCTGACTTTCTCACCCCTAAACAAATCAATAAGGCACAAGCTAGGTAATTGTCACGGCTAAAGCTGTCCGAATTTTCTCTCGCGGTTTTGAAGAACTGTTTGATCTCATCAAGCGATAATGCGCGATCTTTGCTCTTTTCTGCACCACCAGCATCATTTACTGAAAAGGCGCTGGCAGGGTTTGCACCTACCAGATCAAGCTTGATGCCGTGGTTAAATAGCTGTTTGCAGTAGAGCAGGGCATCATTCGCAATGCTGGGTCGGCCAGAGTCGGCAATACTGGTGATAATCGCCCTGATGTCGCGAGCGTTGACTTGATTAACCCCTAGTTCACCAATGTGTGGTGCTATGTCTTTACGAAAGACACGTTCGGGTATTTCAGGGTGTTTTAATCTTTTGACGTTGCCTTGTTGCCAGTCTTCAAAAAGGTCTGTCACTGTGTAGAGTTGAGATTGCAGTGCGCGTTTTTTGGCTAAGATGGGGTCTGTGCCTTGATGGACCAATTTCATTTGAATCGCTGCTTCGGCTCGAACATTAGCGAGGGATAGATGGCTGACCTTGGCAAGGGTCATCTCACGCCGCTTTCTATTGAAGGTAAATCGGAGCATCCAAAAGGCTTCACCTCGTTTAGGTATAACGAGATATAAACCGCCACCATCGGCGAATCTGCCGGGCTCGCCTTTTTTGATATTTTTCGTTACAGCTAAAGCAGTTAGCTTGCTCATATCGCCCCCACTATCAACTCGAATAAGCGATGAGGTGTGTACCCACCACTTCACTTTTGTTTAATAGTAGCATGCCCACCAATATACCCACCATTTATTTCTAGCTTATGGTGGGTATTGGTAGACTTAGGTGGACTCTATTTTATTTTATCTTATTGATTTTTAATATCTAACGTATCTTGTTGGATGCCGATAGAGCTTATTCAATATTCTGGATCTGCTCTCTCATTTGTTCAATTAATACCTTACACTCAACCGATGCGTTAGTGATTTCAGCATTGATCGACTTTGATGCTAAGGTGTTTGCTTCGCGGTTAAACTCTTGCATCATGAAGTCTAAGCGTCGGCCGATGGCACCGCCTTTTTTCAAGATGTTACGGGTTTCGCTGATGTGTGAGTCAAGGCGGTCGAGCTCTTCGGCTACGTCGACTTTTTGCGCTAGCATCACCATTTCTTGCTCTAGGCGCGCAGGCTCTAGTTCAACTTGCGCTTCGGCTAGGCGGTTGCTAAGGCGTTCGCGTTGCCATGCCATTACTTCTGGCATTTTAGTGCGAACAAAGGCAGCTTGGCTGCTGATTTCTTCTAAGCGCTGTTCGATGAATACTTTTAAGTTGGCACCTTCGCTGGCACGCGCTTCTAAAAATTCATTTATGGTGGTGTCGAGAGCAGCGAGTAGTTCTTTTGATAGGGCATCAACGTCTTGCTCTGGCGCTTCCATCACTCCCGGCCAACGCAGTACGTCGATAGGGTTAAGTTGGCCACGGCCACATTCTTCCATTACCCATTGCGCATGCTCAATGATTTGGCTGGCAAGGGCTTGATTAATTTGCAGTTCGGCAGCGTTGTTCTGTGCAGCTTCAAAACGTAAATTAACTTCGAGTTTACCGCGTTGCATGCGTTTGCGTAGTTTTTCGCGGATCACAGGTTCTAAGCCACGAAATTGTTCTGGCGCACGAATATAGGTTTCTAAATAACGTTGATTGACTGAACGGATTTCCCATACGGCGCTGCCCCAATCGCCCTTGAATTGTTTGCGGGCATAGGCTGTCATACTGTGGATCATAAGCGTCTCTTGTTAATTGCAGTGGGCGAATTATAAGAGCAAAAACGCAGCGCGCAAACCCTTCTCTGGTTTTGTCGCCTTTACTTTGATTTTAACCCCGCTTGTTTATGTATGAGGGGCTAATTATCGAAGGGTTTTTGCTCGTTTTATATCGCTTAAACGCATGATTGATATGAAGTAGGAATGGATTAATTAGCCTGGAAAAAGTGAAAAACCTAGTCAGTTAGCTTTTGTTAGCTGTGGCAGTTAACCCCGATCCAAGCGGCTTTTTTAGCTGTATTTCTATGGTCACTCGAACGGGCCGCAGTGAGCTATTCATATAAACCTACGGAGAAAATCTCAGCAAAGGTGGATCCCTTTTACTTTGGGCTTATAATGGCGGCTGTTTTTTTAATCTAGGTAATTATCTATGCGCCCAAATGGCAGAACCCCCGCTCAAGTTCGTCCTGTAACTATCACTCGTAACTATACTTTGCACGCTGAAGGCTCGGTTTTAGTGGAGTTTGGCAACACTAAAGTTTTATGTACAGCCAGTGTCGAAGAGTCGGTGCCACGTTTCTTAAAGGGCCAAGGTAAAGGTTGGATAACGGCTGAATACGGCATGCTGCCACGCGCTACCCATACTCGTAACCAACGTGAAGCTGCAAAGGGTAAGCAAGGCGGCCGAACCTTAGAGATTTCTCGTTTAATCGCCCGTGCTTTACGTGCTGCGGTTGATTTAAAAGCTTTGGGTGAAAACACTATTACTATCGATTGTGACGTGATCCAAGCCGATGGCGGCACACGCACGGCGTCTATTACTGGCGGTTTTGTGGCATTAGCCGATGCGATTAACTACCTCATCAACAAGGGCGCGCTAAAAGTTAACCCAATCAAGCACATGATCGCGGCTGTGTCAGTAGGTATTGTTGACGGTAAAGCACTATGTGATTTGGAATACGTTGAAGATTCAGCGGCTGACACCGACATGAACGTGGTAATGACGGAATGCGGCAAGATGATTGAAGTGCAAGGCACGGCAGAAGAAGCGCCATTTAGCCATGAAGAGCTACTTGAAATGTTGGCGTTAGCGAAAGCCGGCATTGACGATTTAGTGGCGGCGCAAAAAGCGGCACTAGCAGAATAATTAAAGGGGACTTATCGATGAAACAATATCAACGCGACTTTATTGAATTTGCTCTGAGCAAACAGGTGCTTAAGTTTGGTGAGTTCACTTTAAAATCTGGCCGCACCAGTCCTTATTTTTTCAACGCTGGCTTGTTTAATAGCGGTGGCGATTTAGCTAAGCTGGGTCGTTTTTACGCAGCAGCGTTGCAAGATTCAGGCATTGCATACGATGTGCTGTTTGGCCCTGCTTACAAAGGTATTCCGATTGCAACCACCACCGCGGTGGCTTTGTTTGATGGCTATCAAGTAGACACTCCTTACTGTTTTAACCGCAAAGAGAAGAAAGATCACGGCGAAGGCGGTTCATTAGTCGGCGCGGATCTAAACGGTCGTATCATGCTGGTGGACGACGTGATCACGGCGGGCACCGCTATCCGTGAGTCGATGGATATTATCCAAGCTTGCGGCGCGTCATTGGCGGGCGTACTCATTGCGCTAGATCGTCAAGAGAAAGGCAAGGGCGAGTTATCTGCAATCCAAGAAGTTGAGCGCGATTACGATGCGAAAGTGATTTCAATCATTGAGCTGAATGATTTGATTGAATACTTAAGCGAAAAGCCAGAAATGGCAGCGTCACTTGAGTCGGTTAAGGCTTATCGCGAGCAATACGGCATTTAATTAGCCTGTTAAGTTGTATCATCAAAAAGGGAGGCCTCGGCCTCCCTTTTGCAATTTTATTGGTTGCGATGTACGGCTATGTCGGAGTTTATCTTTCGGGCGGCCAATCAATTTACAAATAACGCAGTAATAACTATAGCTTTGAAAAAAATAGTGATTATCAATTAGGAAAAATCGGAGAAAACGAGTGCTAGATGTGACTAAATTTGAAATTACCAGTTTTTGTCATGTTATTGATGAAGCATATATTGCAGAGTTTGAGAAGCGTATTGGCACTAGCTTGCCAGATGCTTATAAGGCTTTTCTATTGCGCTTTGGTGCTGCGTACCTGAGCCCCGCAACGGTTCCATTAACCGATCCAGACGGAAATAACTTTAGTGACATGCCTTATGAAACAGGCGGTGTAGGCCTAGGAGTATTTTATGCTGCATCGTTTCGTGAAACAGGAAAACCCAGCAATGGATTACGGGATCGTGATTCTCTCAATGAGCAATATAGCGAGTATACCTTGGACTATGGGCTAGACCCCGACTACATTCCTATCGCCGACGGTCATGCCAATAATATTTTTTTAATGAAGGTAAAAGGCGAGGGGGCGGGCGGTATTTATTACTGGCTTAATAAGCGCTACTGCCTGTTAGCCCATAGCTTTGAGGCATTTTTAGATAAAATCCCTTATGAAAAAGAGCAGACTTTCGATGAATACATGGTTGAATTAAAAGAGTTTGCTAAGGGGGATCAGAAAATGATTGAGCGAAGAGCAGAGCGCTGGAAGAGTCAGTACAAAGAAATGCGTGAGCAATACCAAGTTAAAGAGCAAGGCGAGCCGTAATCTCGCTAGTAAGTGTTTTTTAGCGCAATAGGACAGCTATTTAAATATCCGTTAATAAACAACCGAGGCCATGTAGGAGTCCCCCATTCTGGCGGCCAATCAATTTACAAACAGCTCAGTGATAATTGCAACTTTGAAAAAGATAGTAATTGTCAGTTAGAAGAGGTAGGAGAGGACTAGTGTTAGATGTGACCAAATTTAAAATCACCAATCTTTGTAATATTATTGACGAAGCTTATATTTTAGCCTTTGAGCAACGGATTGGTGTTAGTTTGCCGGGTGATTATAAAGAATTTCTACTGCGCTTTGGTGCCGCAATGCTCACTCCTAGCACGGTTCCGCTGACTGATCCTGATGGTCATCCTTTTAGTGATAAGCCTTATGAAACGGGTGATGTTGATTTAGGTATTTTTTATGCTGCATCGTTTCGTGAAACGGGAAAACCCAGCAATGGATTACGGGATCGCAATTCCCTTAATGAGCAATATAGCGAATATACCTTAGATTATGGGCTAGACCCCGACTACATCCCCATCGCTGACGGCCATGCCAATAATATCTTTTTAATGAAGGTAAAAGGCGAAGGGGCCGGTGGCATTTATTACTGGCTTAATAAGCGCTACTGCCTGTTAGCCCATAGCTTTGAGGCATTTTTAGATAAAATTCCTTATGTAAAAGAACAAAGTTATGAAGAGTTTATCAATTCTATTAAAGATGACGCAGATTTTGAATGGTATAAAAAGAATTGGCTAAAGCAGCATAAAAAAATGCGTGAGCAATACCAAGTTAAAGAACAAGGCGAGCCGTAATCTTGCTAGTGAGTGTTTATTAGAACAATGGGCTCCTCATCTAAACATCAGTGAATGAACCGAAAAAACACAGACACTCACCAAAATAAGCTTTTTTACCATGGTTCAGAATGCGAGTTAGTACAAAAAGTGGTGGGGGCCCCATATTCTTGCCTGTAAAGCTGAACCACCTAAAAGGGAGGATTACCCACCCTATTTCAATTTATTGGTTGAGCACAAGCTCAACTCTTGTAACCTTTCACCAACCCCAGCTTGACTAATCCGATATCAACCCAAACACATCTGGGTATTCACCCTTTTTCATCA
>NZ_JAUOPX010000007.1:0-154018 GCF_030547455.1 Motilimonas sp. 1_MG-2023
TCAGGCTCATATCATTTCCTTAATCTATTGACGTTATTG
Source organism: Motilimonas sp. 1_MG-2023 (assembly GCF_030547455.1). Classification (NCBI taxonomy): domain Bacteria; kingdom Pseudomonadati; phylum Pseudomonadota; class Gammaproteobacteria; order Alteromonadales; genus Motilimonas; species Motilimonas sp. 1_MG-2023. The sequence continues at coordinate 40 of NZ_JAUOPX010000007.1, forward strand.
TCTCAAAATTAAGTGTCCGATGGGATTAGACCAGAACACCCGATGGCTGCATTGAATTAGCCTTTATATTAGGCGATGACATTAAGCGCTTTACCTCAGCAAATGATTACATACTGCAGCCACGCGCCGTGGTACTTGGACAAACGGTTTCGCCTTTCTATATTCAACCAACAGGATATGTCCATACCTTCGCCGCCAGTTTCTTTCCTTATGCTTTTTCCCATTTCGTATCTAAGCCAATAATAAGCCTAAGAAATAAAGAAACATCAATTTATGAATTATTTGCGCATGATGAAGCCGCAGAGCTGGAAGATAATATCATTCGAGCACAGGACACCAAGCAAAGAATTAAGATCTTAGAAGATTTTCTTCTCGCCAAACTGAGTGCCCCACATACCATTGAGAACATTGTAAAAACAACAGTGGACGTTATATTTTCAAAGAATGGCAATGTATCCATTGATGCAATCACCGATTCAAACCCCAATAAAAAACGCCAGTTAGAAAGGAAATTTTTGAACATGGTTGGCGTAAGCCCGAAAAATTTAAGTAAACTTGTGCGCTTACAAACGGCTTTAAAACTAATAATAAGCCAAGAAGACAGCCTTACGAGCATTGCGTACAAAAGCAACTATTATGACCAATCTCACTTTATTAAAGACTTTAAGGAATTCACAGGAGTCAACCCTCGCGATTTTCTCGACGACAAAAGCATGGCGCTTTCTTTGCTTTTCAACAAATAAGCAGATCTGTCGCTTTTTTACAATTTCTTGTTACCACCCTGCTCTATCTTGAAAACCGCTCGCTCAAAGTAATACACGACCATCAACAGCGGCACACTAATCACACAGAATGCTAGCTGTACAGGCAAAACTACAAGGATGAAATAATGCACAGTATCGCATCAATTTTTGAGATCCCAGCAACAGACTTAGATCGTGCGGTAAAATTTTACGGCAGCATTTTTGCTTTAACGATTGAAACCATGGATATGCCAGGGATGAGAATGGGAATATTCCCTTACGAGGATCAAGCTACGGTTGGGGTGATTGTCCAGGGGGAAGGCTACTTGCCGTCTAGCTCAGGCATCACCTTATATCTAAATGCAGGCGAAGACCTTCAACTGGTGCTATCAAAAGTAGAAGCAAATGGCGGAAAAATTCTCGCAGCCAAAACACCACATGCAGACGAAAGCGGTTTCTTCGCATTATTTCTAGACACAGAAGGAAACCGACTTGGTCTGCACTCTCCCAAGTAAAAAAGTTGTATGCTACCCAGCACATTGATATGAAACGGGCGACAAGGCAAAAGCGTATGCCTTGAGCGCTCACACTATCATTGAAAGGTCACGAGTCAGCCAGCGCTCTTTGCTCTGGCTGACGGTTTCTCACAAGTTAATGCAACGTGTCACACCTGATTGCTGGGCAAATTCTTCATCATGACTGACTAAAATAAAGCCACTACGATAATCTTTTAGCGCCTGCGCCAGCATTATTTTTGAATCAAGGTCGAGATGGTTGTCTGGCTCATCAAGTAACAACAGTGGTTGCATTGATTGGTGACTAACAATCAACATTGCAAGTTTCATCTTTTCGCCGCCACTGAGCATGCCGCCAAGGCGAAAAACACTGTCACGTCGAAAGCCAACACCCGCTAGTAGCGTTCGCGCATCACTCTCAGCTATGCCATCACAATGTTGCATCAAGTTATCCAACATCGATAATTCAGGACGAACAGCACCAACATGCTGATCAAGATAATAAAGTGGCGTATTCAGCTGCAGCGCACCTGTTTGTAATGGCACCTCACCTAAAAGGGTTTTCAAAAAAGTCGATTTGCCAGCGCCGTTTTGCCCTATTAGGTGTACCTTATCAGCTGAAAATATCTGTTCGGTGATGGGCTGCTCGCTACCGAACGCCAACCTCCCCTGCACAATAGAAACCACTTTGCGAGCGCGGCTTTGGTTGTCTGCCAAATACAGCTTCTGACTTTTCATTTGCTCTTTTCTTGCGCTCAAGGTCTGCTGTTTTTCTAGCAGGTGAGCTTGGCGCAGTTGCTCACTTTTATTGCGGTTCGAGGCGCGAGCACTGGCTTTGTCTTTTTTGGCATCAAGTAAAATGGATGGCTGACTGCCCTCTTTACGTAACTTGTTGCCTTGCGCGGCTCGTTGCTCTGCTTTTTCTCGATTGCGCTGCGCTTGCTCTAGAAGCTGTTTTTTCTGTTTCTCAATACTGGCTAATTGACGCCCAACCGATTGTAACTCAATGTCTTTTTGTTCAGCGTAAATGTCATAGTTGCCACCAAACACTTGCAAGCCCAATTTAGACAATTCCCACACTTCTTCCATTTCTCGCAGTAATTCACGATCGTGGCTAATGAGCAAAATGGCTCCTTTAAACGCCTGCATCGATTCAATTAACCAATGCTTGCCATGGCGATCAAGATGATTTGACGGTTCATCAAGGATCAACAGCTCAACATCGCTATCCAACAATTGCCACAGCTGTAATTTCGCTAGCTGCCCCCCGCTCAGTTGAGCGCAAGGAAAGTCTGGCGTTGGTGGTAACCCCATGGCGCTAAGTTGCGCACTAAGCCGGGCTGGAAGGTCCCATTCATCGCCAATCAGGTCAAACCAATGTGCTGAGCAATCGCCCAGCTCAATCTGCTTGAGTCCTTGAAGTACATCGTCTTTCGCCAAAAACTGCGCGATAGTAAGTTCGCCAGCAAGTAACTGCGACGGTTGCTGGCGATACACAGCAAACGATGTTGGCAAAGTAACAGTGCCACTCGATGGGGTTAGCTCGCCGCTTAATATTGATGCAAATACCGATTTGCCCACCCCATTGCGGCCGACTAAGCCAACGCGGCGCTTGGTCATTGAGCATGACAATTGTTGAAATAGCGTGTCGCCGTTTTCAAATTGATGACTAATATGGTGAGCTTGTAAAACAGGCATAATTTGCCTCCTGTGTGACAGGGACATAAGCCGTAACTGTATATTTTAGTGATGACAACGATGCCAATGCGCGCAATTAAAATAGCGATTCAATTAATGAACAGAAAATGCAATGGCAACGAAATATCGGAAAGTGAGCTACGCCTACTAACCCTGTAGATCCAAAAATAAAGTAAAAAATGGATAACAGGTTTAGATCTTCATGTTGGCGTAAACTCCTCAAGAAATAGTGGCGTCATACTAGCTAAGCAACAGGATGGGAGTCAAGGGCTACTGTAAGCGCCTGCCAACAACGAGTTAAAACTGACTCAAAATCATGCTTTTGCGCATCATGTTCTATTCCGTTAATTTACAGTAAATATTGTCAAATGAAGAGGACTCCATGACACGAAAAATATTTGTTTTAAGGCACGGCGAAACGCAGTTTAACGCAGAGCAAAAACTGCAAGGCCATTGCAATTCACCATTAACCGCAAAAGGAGCCGCGCAAGCACAGGGTGTTGCTGCCCAGTTAAAAACACATTTAGCAGAGCAGAATTTTACTGTTTATAGCAGCCCGTTGGGCCGCGCAGTTCAAACTGCACACATTATTTGTGAAACACTGAGTTACTGCCCCACTAGAGTCGTGGAAGACCCCCGCTTAAAAGAGTTCTCACTTGGCACTTGGGAGCAACGAACCATACCTAGTTTAACGTTAGAACATCCCACATTACTGGAAAATAATGATTGGTATCTTAACGCGCCACAATCAGAAACCTATGACGCGGTGCAAGCAAGGTTAACTCATTGGCTTTCTGAGATCCCAGAGTCGGATAACGTCGTAGTGGTCAGTCACGGCTTAACCGGAATTGCACTCAGAGGGTTATTATTAGGCTTGAGTTACGAGCAGGCTTGGACACAAGATTTACCCCAAGACGCATTCTTTATTATCGAAAATCAATCTGTAACACGGGTGAATTGCGAAGTGAAAACCACCTAACATGTACAGTCTAGAGCAAATTTGACTGCGTCAGGCTTAAACACATCGGTGGTTACTGAGTGATTAAGCCTCGGCTTAATCTCAGGAGCTAACGCGTAAAAACAAAGTTAAGTGATTAAATACTTTGAACAATCAGGTACTGACCAAACCGCTTTTGAATGATATTATTTTTATCATAAAAAATACCTGCATGAGTGGTGACTTATTGGCACTCGGCATTTCAGTTTTTGGTCGCCACTTTTCGCGTTACGAACTGTTTAGTTTTAAGTGGGTATCCTGTAATTCAACCGCATTTAAATTAATTTGGACATTTAAACATGAGCATTTTAGTTAACGCATATTGTACACACCTTATGCCTCCTTCATTAGCTTTTTCCCATACCCTTCATGGACGACGTGATTTAACCAATCCTGAACTCACTCAGCATTTAAAAGGGTTTCAAGGCTATGTATTGGAAAAAGGCAAAAAGGAAATGACCAAGATTAAATATCATCTCCTTAGGCACATTCAAAGAGTCAATCATCATATTAGCTTTACTATTGAAGAGACTGATTTAGATGCTTTAGCACAATGGTCACTGGCTTCAAATGCCATCCTTTTTCTCAAAGATGGCTCTATTCGTAGTCCAGAGGGGAGCGTCTTATTTACCCCAAATGGTGATCTGCCCGATCCAGCTGTTAACGTCCCCTTTTTACCCGAGAGTTACAAACGTAGAGAGCAAACAGCACATTTCCTAAAACAAGCTAATATTCCTGTCCCTAACCTTCCCCCAATCCCATGTGAGCAAGAGTTATTATTACGGTCTGAAGATGCAATTTATCATCGTGCTATGGCTCTTTTTGTTGTCGCACTTAGAGCGGAGTCTCTTGCAACAGGGGAGCCTATTCAAATTGAGACCCTCAAGGAAAAAATTCCTGACGGATTTATAGATCTTAGCCCTGCTGAAATCGTTTTTCTAGATGGTGAACCAAGTGAAGAAGAGGTCATACAATTTGCTTGGCGCTATGAAGGGGTTGCTTTATTACTTTGGGTACTAGGATTACTACCTGAGCTTGTCTTCCCAAACTCAATTTGCGATGTGCCTAACGTGGCTAAGATAGCCTTTAACTGCGATGCCTTTAAAAAAGATATTAAGTTGAAGCCTATCAATGAAGTATTGGATTGTTTGGATTTGCACTACAGGCTTCATTGGTTATGTAGACAGGCCAGGCTTGATGAAAAAGCACTTCCCTTTGAAGTAGATAGTGGCGTTATTGTAGAGCGTCACTACGCACTAAACTGGCTGATTGGGTTTGAAGGCTCAGAGTGGGATGATGTAGACACACCAACCTAAATTTTAAAACATACTCACTACAAAGCCAGCTAGGTATATACCCAAGCTTCAGTTGATTATTGGCCAACGCAGTAAACAACTGGAGCCTTCGCTAACTCCGTCATGCTTATATCTGCATTGGCTATTCACTTGATATATTACAGGCGTGTTTTTCATGTTTAACGAAAACCTTTACTCCATTTGTCAAAATGATCCCGAAGTACAACAGGCATTAAAGGCACTGGGTAGCTACGATAACCCCTGTTTTGTCCTTGTTTGCAGTAAAGCCAAGCGGCAACAGCTCCACTCTGCTTTTACCTATGGTGCAACATACGCAGAGATGGCACTAACTGAACTTATCGCTTTAGCCCCTAACACACAATTACTTTTAGTTGAGGGGGAGTACAGTGAAATAAAAATCCTTGTTGATGCCACTCTTGAATACTTAAAAGAAAATAACCAGTTAACTTGGATGGCGGTATTTAGACATAACCCAATAGGTCAGCCAAGTGATACTTTACGCTGGAATGTCACGCAGTTGCAGCAGCTTATCGCGGATAACCGACTACACAGTCGTATCGCGTTAAATGATTATACAGATAGACAAAATTGGCCTGGGATTAAACAATACCGAGAATACGATCAGGTTGAGGGAAACGAGCAAAAGCGGCCAAGCCAAACTGCCGAACAACCAAAGGCCAAGCCTAGCCTTTTTAGCCGTATGCTCAGTAAAATATTTTCTCATGCTGCATCCACAGAAAATGAGCATGAAGCCCCCTATTTACAGCAAGCTAACGCGTTGCTGACTTTCCCCCTTAACGACGAGTTAATTGAGGTTGCCCCCTTTATTTACTATCTGCCTGCTGGTGATAAGCTTTGGCACTATGTATTAACAGGTGAAAATGGCGACGCGCTCAGAGAGCAAGATTTATTACTCAATTTAGACCATGTGCTGGTCGCACTGCACGCTAAGCAACATGCGCCAGCATTTTTCCAGCGAATTTGCTGCGCCGTTGCTACGTCAGGTTTCCCTGAGCAAAGTGAAATCCAAGATACGTTAGATTGCATTTTTGAAGGTTTATCCGACAAACTTCTAAAAACGCAAGAGAGCCACCAGCAAAAACAAGGCTGTTATTTACGTATATTGGATATTTTTTATCATTTACTCGATCAAACGCCGTTTAATGAGGCTATTTATGAGCAATTAGTCGAAGATGAAGACACCGCTTGCCTCAACTTTGAAACTTACAAACAACGCTTTATACCGCCAGAGTCTGTCACTGATGAGTTAAACGTGAGACAAGAACAAACTATGACAGAATTGCTCGATGATTTAGAGTCTGTGCATGGACTGGACTACAGCATTTTAAAAAGAATAACCCGACTTCGTAGCGAAACACGCAATGTATGCGACCCCAATTTATGGCAGCTACAAGGGAACCCCAATGAAGGGTTACTGGCGGCCATGATGCTAGCCATGGATAAACATGAAAATGTTCACGACCAACACAGTCAAGCCTTGTTGCAATTAATCGACCAGCATCTACTAAGCGCCATATTGGACAATATATCTGCAGAGCTAAAACCTAAATCTACATTACCAAAAGTCGTTAAAGTTTGGCTCGAACAAGCTGATTTAGAAGCTGTCAACGCAAAGCAAATAGCAGTCGAACTGAGCGCTTGCCTTGAACTTGAAAATAGCCACAAGCAAATACAAAGTGCTCAGCCAAAGTATGAGTTACTATCTAGTATCAGTGATTTTCATATGCTATTAGCCACCTGCTATTGGCGCAGTTTGGCCAACCCAACAAGCTTGACGCAAAGAGTCATCGCGCTTTTTCTAGCGCTAGCCCCACAAGTCACGCTGAGCAACTTCGCGCAGTTTTATTGCAATCGTTACAATGGCTTTGTTACACCAAGGCTGCAACAAGATTTTTATCAGTCACTGCAACATTACAACGTGAGTGAACCTGATTTGTTCGCATTTAAGGTGCGCTATTGCCAACAATACGATATGGCTGAATATTTAGTGTTAATCGCAGCTTATTTTCAATCTGAGCCAGCGCAGCGGCAATATCTTGAACAGGGCATATTACGGCTAAGGCCGATTTGCTATCAGCAATTTTTTGCTGATGTTTGGCGCATGAACCCAAGCTATATATTTACTAGTGCTCACGAATATGTAGATATTTTTCAAGAAATTCACCGTCATGCCCTACGCTGTGATGATGAAGTGTTTGCCACTCACTTTACAAAAGAACAATTACTCTGTGTTGATTATGTCGAGTCTATTGCCAAACAATATCAACTGCCAATAAAACTCACTGCTGCAACACGCGTCATGCCAAGGGATACAAACTTCACCGTTTTGCGCTATCAAAAGGATCATCTTGAACTATTAATCGATTCTCCAAATCGCCCATTTGATCGCAACGACGGATTTCTAAACGTATTAAGTGTCGTCATATTAGCGCCAGATGTTACCGACAAAGCTGTTTTTAGCCTCATCGACCTTCCCCCACTTGGAACGCGCAATGAAGTTATCACTCAATCACTGACGCAATATATCACCGGCAACATCACATTCTCAGATTATCAACATGCAACCAAGAATTATATTGATAGCAAAGTTTACAGCCTCGATATTGAAGGCTATAACCGAGACGTCGGCAACATACTGCCCATCATTTTGACAACACAGGACGCTGCGAAACAATTAAGACTGATCAGCATACTCACTTCCCACCCCGTTAGAGGTAAATATGTGCTCAATGATATTTGCCTTGAGTTATACCTGGATAAGATTTCTCAGGCCGGCCACATCACTCTTGATGAGCGCCATGCAATAAGACGAAAAGATTTAAATGACGCTGCGCAAAAAGAGTTAGCCACATTACAAAAAAAGACCACGAAACAATTAGCAACCTTACACGGCGTAGGAGACGCAATATGTTAGACATGCAAGGAATATTGAAAGAGTATCGCCCGTTACAAATGTTCAGTGTCGATGTATGTGAAAAAAGTGGCGATGAATATATTGAGTACCTCAATGAATATAATTTCACCTGGCAGCCAGAGCCGAAAGATGGTGGCATAGCACAACTATTCACCGGCGAAGAGCCACTGACATTTCATGGTAAGAGAAGTGATCCGTTAGCGGTTAAAGCGCTAAAAGCTAAACTAGGTAATAACCCATTACGATTACCAGTTATCTCATTTTGTTGGGGCCAAGAGCAAAGCATTATGCTCAGCAACAAGATTGCTGATGATATATTTTTCGCCAATCTTAGGTGTCACTCGCACCCCGGCGACGATCATCGATGCCACCAAGCAAACTCGCTCTGGCTACACCGTGTTTTCATTTCATAAAGTGTTTAGCTATGCCCGAGTTGAATCAAGATTAGCCGATGTGCCCGTGGCGCAGCGTTTAATGATCCGCATTCAATTAACGGCTCACAAAAGCATGTATTTAGTGCATCAATCTTTATTAACACGCTGGCAAGCCGCAGGGGTAACTGAGCTTGCCTACGATTTTGACAATCAATCGTTAAATCTTAAACAACTGATCAAGAAAGGGTCTTACACTAGCAGCGCGGGCTATCAAACATTCGATAGCTTGGCTGATTATCAAAAATGTAAATTAACGTGAATGAGTGCTGAATTCTTAAACAAATATCAGCCGCACAGATGCGGCTGATGAGCTATCGAATGGCTTGATTTATGATGCTGCTAATGTCTCTGCCAGCTTTTGAACTGCAACGAGCGCTTGTTGTTTTGACGCGCGATGGCGATCATCATTAAACTCCTGATATTCAGATGCAATTTCATAAAAAGCATCCGCGCCGAGATACGGAGAAAGCTGCTCAATATGGCGCGACAAATGATTGAACTCAGACTTAGCCTCGCCTTTTTTAAAATCAAATTCGCCCCAAGACGCCAACAGCACCACCTGTTTACCACTGAGGATTGGCGCAAGAGGTTGGTCACCACGACCTAAATCGAATGAGAAGGTTTTGTCTACTCTTATCACTAAGTCGAACCAAGCTTTAAGCACCGCAGGCATACCATAATTATACATAGGGCTACTGATCATAATAATGTCAGCTTTGCTCACCTCATCAATTAGCCTATCAGACTGGGCCAGTACGGTGCGCTGCTGCTCACTTAACTCTCCCTTAGCAAAAGCTGCAGCAATAAACGCTTCATCAATAAACATAGGTGGGGTTAAAGACAAGTCGCGATGAGTTACTTCAACTTGATTATACTGCCGCTTAAACTCATCAATAAATGTATCGCCTAACATCCGGCTTATTGACACATGATGCAGCTGAGTTGGATGAAACTTCCTGACACTTGCACTAACATATAGAATATTTTTCATGACACTCTCCTTATTTTGCTGATAGGTGGAGTGTATAAATCACGCCGCACTCGTGACAAATTAGAAAAAGCCAACAATAGATAACTTAAAATTAACTATAGAGACACTATGCTAACGCAAATATCTTCCCTTAATTACCTCAAAACCTTTGTTATTGCGGCGCAGCAATTAAGCTTTAAAGCGGCCGCTAACGCCTTAAACATCTCGCCTACTGCCGTATCACATCAAATTAAGGCACTGGAGTCACAACTTCGTGTCGCGCTATTTCAACGCCATACCCGAGCCGTGTCATTAACCGCAGCCGGTAACAAACTATTGCTCGCCTGCTTAGGAGCATTTAATCAATTAGATGCCACCCTCAACGAACTGCAACACGACAAACGGGATCTGAACTTATCCTGTTGTAACTCATTTGCCGCGCTTTGGTTGACCCCAAAAAGCGTACAAATTAGCACTGCCTTTCCTCGTAACCCATTGAAAATATGTGCCAGTGATAGCCTTATCGACTTTTCACGAGATCAGCATATCGACATGGCATTGCGCTATGGGCCTTCACAACATAATGCATCAGAGCAACGATTGGCAACAGAGCAAATAGCCCTCTATCAATCGGCACAATTAGTCGCTCGAGATGAACGTTTAGGACCGTACCCGCCAGCTCTGTTTGTCACGCAATGGGCTAACGAAAGCATGCTTAAGAATATCCCGTGGCAAAGTCATGTAGATGTATCAGGCTATCGTGTAACCACTGTTGAGCAAGAGTACTTTGTACTGCAAGCTATTATGTCGGGACAAGGTATTGGGCTACTAAGTGATATTCTTGCTAGGACAGCGGTTGAGCAAGGCTGGATTATACCACTAGCAGATTTTACCGCCTTTGAAGGTTATCACTATTGGTTGCGCGTTAACCCTGCTCGTAAAGAGATAGGTGCGGTTCAACAATTTTATCATTGGCTAAAGAATGAGTTTAATTATTATGATTAGGTAACGCTCAAATTTAAGTGGAAAGCTACAATCACTGGGGCATCGAAAACAGCTTGCATTGGGTGTTTGATCCGACGGTGAATGAAGATAGTTGTCAGATTTATCGTGGCAATGGGCAGAAAATTTAGCGTGTGTACGACACTGTTGCTTGATGCAATATTGAAAGGAAAGTCGAATCTAAGCATTCGCTGTAAACAGAAAAAGCATGGATGAAACCGGAACCTGCTGAGCAATTTTTTGCGGCAGGAGTGAAAAATAGGCGCTGATGATCTCGCGCTGTTTTGCATTGAGATCGTAAGTACACCATAAACTCCACGTTCAATTGCTCCCGACCACAATGGTCTAATGCAATTTAGTTTAAAGCGACTTAAAAATAACGACTAACGGGAAAAGACTACTCAAATTGGGTGAAAAAGAGGGGCAAATGACTTCCGAACCGAGTAGACAAAAACCGAGCGCCTCTACAGAATGAGAATCTCGTTTAGTGCACTGATGATACGAGCACAAGAAGAAAACAATAATACGAGACGACGCATGGAAAAAAAATTTTATCGTGTGGCCTTTTTCTCAATACTTCAACGAAACATGTGTGCATTCGCCAACTAAGCCGTATTGAAAGGTACCAACTATGAACTGCGTTGATTTAAAGTCTCAAACTATTTGCTCTGGTGCGACAACGCCGTGCACACCCCACCAAGCTTTGCGTTCACCAATTAAACCAACATGCCACTCTTACGGCGGATGTTTGGGGTGCCAAATCCATACACTGTCTGGATATGGAGGCTGTACCGCCTATGAAGCGCAACCAGAGAAACCCACTTGCTGCCTGCGTATATTAACCGTTGTACATGGCGAACGCTTGCTTTGGCACAATGGTCAAGATCAACCGCTAGAGCTTGAGCGGGGGAAAAGCGTTTTAATATTATCAACGAATAGATTTAATGACGTCTTTATAAGCGGCGGAGAGAGCTATGTTGAGATCGCTGACATTCGATTTGAATGCCGCTATTTAGGTAAAATATATCAGCAAATCCAAGAGGGGCTCAAATATCACACTCTTGATCTTTTAACTAAGAATCGTCCGTGGGTATTTGACACTAGCTTTGATATTCAGCGCTTTCTCAGCCAGTTAGATATCAACGATAGCTCTCTCTCAACTGATGCGACGACTCACTTGTATACCGTATCTCAAGCTTACCAATGCTTGTCGAAATTACTCAACCAGTTAGAAACGGTTCAGCCCAATAGAAAACCAGATGAATGCGCATGTTTATCTACTCGAACCCTGAGAAAAATCCGTAAAGCGCATACCCTGATAGAGGCTAAGCCGGAAAAAAACTGGAGTATCGCCGAGCTATGTAAAGAAGTTGGTACCAATGAAACCAGCTTTAAACGTGGTTTCAAGCTACTATTTGACACCACATTCTCCAAACGTCTACAGCAGACTCGAATGGATAAAGCAGCAAAAGAGTTAGAGTTCTCCGATCAACCTATTATAGATATCGTTTACCAAGTTGGTTATTCCAGCCCATCGCACTTTACCAAACTGTTTAAACAACATTTTGGTCAAAACCCTCTTCAATACCGTAAGTTCCGTCAGCGAGCTGAGTAGTATTCGTCTTTAATTCAAAATCAAAGCCACCCAAAGCACTGTAGCCGGATGGTGTAATTACACTAACGTAAAGATGGACATAACAGACACCCAATGATAACGTTTCTCATTATCATTAATTTATTTGATTATTTATGGCTTACTATCGTCTTCCATTCCATTTAGATCTCATAGAGGAGTCCATCCAGACTAATGGCAACATTGAGTTTAAACACCCAAGATGTGAGTTTTCTCTCAGATGCAACCAGCTCAATGAGCACATCACATTAAGCGAGTTTCATGGCAATTTCTACTCTCCAACTCAGTTAGACACGCTAGATAAGACGGAACATGACTCCGTGACCATTATGCTCAATATGGGCAATGCGGTTTATTATCATATCGATAGCCTATCGACTCCTCGCATACTTCCTAGTCACACATTAGCCTTATGCTATTCAGATGCGCGAACAGGAATGTGTCGCTATCAGCCACAACAGACTCGACTGTTTGCACTTCAAATGCCAAGAGCCGTCTTGATGGAATATCTCGATGTGATGCAAATTGATTCTGATGTTCATGCTAAGCTTCAACATAAAGAGCCGCTGTTGATCATGAAGCCTGCGACAGAGGTATTTACCCGCTTCGCAACTCGCCTGTCTTCACCCTCAGTATCAAATAGCGCCTTACATCACCATTTATCGTATGCCTTTATGGCAGATGCAACTCGCTACTTAATTGTGGATGAAGGAGCACCTCGTACATGGTTCAGCAGTTGCAATAATCTCGAGAAGGCAATAGATATCTTAGACAAGGAATACATCCTGCCGCCTACTATCACTCAGTTAGCTCACCGAATTGGTACCAATGAAACTTCACTTAAACAGTGGTTTCGCAAACAGCTAAACACTACCGTTCATCAATATATTGTACAGCAGCGAATGGCCAGAGCGGCTGAACTGCTCAATGGCAGAACCTTGTCCATCTCACATATAGCGCAAGAGGTGGGCTACGCTAACCACGGCCACTTTGCCGCCGCATTTAAAAAAGAGTTTGGTTGTGCACCCTCCACGTATCTTGCATCGCCAGAGTCCTTTCTTTACCCCATTACATCCTCTCATAAGTGATAGCAACGCTGATAAGTGCGTTTTTACAATTGTCTCTAAACAACAGAAAAACGTCCATTCGCGCATTTTTTTCCCCTGATTGAGTTAGCGCTATAGCGCTGAGATTTATACCATGGCCCTTAGAATCGAAAATAGAAGGATCCCGTAAGATGTACAGGAACAGTTTCTCGCTCACTCCACTTTCACTCGCTATCTTAGCTGCAACCTTGAGCCCAGCTGCTAGTGCAGATGGACATAATCCAGAAGTTATGATTATTGAAGCAACCAAGCAGAACACTTCTTTAGAACGGGTTGATAGCTCAGTGCTAATCAAAACTGGAGAAGAGCTTGAGAAAGCTGGAATCCATGAAGTTAAGGATTTAGAAAAAGCCTTCCCTGGCTTAATAATTCAAACCCGAGGTAACCGTACCTATGCCAATACCACCATACGTGGTGTGAGTTCACCTGATTACTATTCTCCTACCGTCAGTATCTATGTAGATGGCGTGTTGCAAGATAGTGCATTTCTGACCCAGCAATTACTCAACGTAGAACAAGTAGAACTGCTTAGAGGGCCACAAGGTACCCTATATGGTGGCAATGCTCAGGGCGGTATCATCAATATCACCACCAAAAAAGCAACGGATCAAAACTTAGCGTCTGGTGGTGTCACTTACAGCAATCGAAGCAAACAGCTTGATGCCTCATCGGCAGTAGCCATAAGCGATTCAACCTACGCCGATATAGTAATTCGCTCATTAAAAGACGAAGGTAACATTCGCCATATTCCTAGCAACACCGATGACGCTAACGAAAGCAAAGACTTTAGCGGCACGGCCCGATTCCACTATCTGCCTGAGGAATCCCCGCTCGCTGTGACGTTTTCTGTCTCTTCTGCGCACTTAGATAGCCATGAAGAGTGGTATTTGACCCAACAGGAATATGACAATCGAGCCACCAGCCAAGACATTCCAGAACTTAAGCGCGTCGTCAATAGCTATGCACTCCATATAAACTACGACCTAGGCGCAACCCAATTAACCAGTATTACCGCTTACCAAAACCGTAATGTTGATCGTGAATATATCGGCGGAAAATGGGGTGAAGATCAGAATACTTTCAGTCAGGAAGTTCGCGCTAACACCCAATTCAATGATGACCTCTCCACTTTAATTGGCGGGTACTATGAACATCGACACTTTGATGTGAATTCGGGTGCTCAAAACGATATGAAGACCCAAACCTATGCGCTGTTTGGTCAAATGACGAACGTCCTAACCGATAGTATCGACTTGACAGGTGGATTACGCGCTTCACATTTTTCCTCTGAATCAGATTTTAGTGGAAACCCCGCTTGGATGATTGACAGCTATCAATCAGATAAGTCCGAAAACGTTATCTCTCCTAAAGCGGCAATAGGTTGGCAAATCAACCAAGACTCAAGAGTGTTCGCCTCATTGGCCAGTGGCTACCGACCAGGCGGTTTTAGCCCTGTACCACGGAGCTCTGGCGATGAAAATGGTTATTCAGCAGAAAAGTCTCTCAATGGAGAATTGGGATGGCGAACTAACTTAGCCGATAACACTGTTCGGTTCAGCGGGGCTCTGTACTGGATCGACACCAAAGATATTCAGCTTTACAGCGGAACCCCAGGTAATCAAGTTCTTAGAAACATGGGCGATGCCCAAAGCCGAGGCGTTGAGCTGGATCTGGCTTACTACCCTACTGATGATTTGACTCTGACACTGGGCGCAACATTTGGCCAGTCTACGTTCGAATCAGGTAATGACAAGATTGAAGGTAAAACACTGCCCTATGCACCAGATACAACGGCAGTGGCTGGTATTGAATACTACCTACCACAGTCATGGTTAGCTGGTGAGCTGTCTATCGCCACCAATGCACGCTATACATCAAAAATATTCTTTGATGAAAGTAATACTCTGGCACAAGACAGTTACACTCTTATCGACTTAGCGGTGCAATACGCTATGAATGACAATATCTCTTTCCGAGTGTTTAGCAACAACCTAACCGACAAAGAATACACCACCTATGCCTATAGCTTTGGTAACACGCGTTTCAACAACTATGGTTCAGAGCGAGAAGTTGGTGTGAATATGAAGTTAGAGTGGTAATCTCATGAACACTTCTCAAACATCGCTAGGTGTTAAACCTCTACTCGTTATTCTTGCTGGCGTATACACAATACAAAGCCTTGTTGGGATGTTTACACTGCAGGGTTTGCCTGCAGTGTTGCGCTCTGAAGGTATTTCGACTTCCCAAATCGGCTTGTTCTATTTAGCATTGCTGCCATGGGCGTTCAAGTTCCTTTGGGCACCATACATTGAAGCGAGAAGAAAGTGTAACGGGTTTATCAGCCATGGCCGATTCATTGGGCTTGCTCAATTAGCAATCGTCTTGATCCTCGCGGGGTTGGCTCTTAGTTCAGCAATAACGCAACCGGCTCTTTTATTCGTTGGTTTACTTTCATTGGCTTTGCTTTCAACAATTGCCGATATCAGTACCGATGGCTTAGCGGTCGACCAGTTACCCAAACACAGCCGTTACTTAGGCAATGTTATGCAAGTCGGCGGTGCCTATATTGGCGCTCTATTTGGGGGCGGACTTTTCATCTATTTGATGGGGGCATATCAATGGCAAACAGCGCTGTTTGTTTTGATGGCGTTAATTGTTTTAATGTCATTGCCAACCAGTATATTGTTGAAGAAAAACCTTCCTGCAATCGAGGTTCCTTGCGAACAGCGCCCTTCTTTACGTCAAGCGTGGAATAGTCCGAGCGTACGTTTTGGCTTACTGGTGGTCGTGCTATGCCAGATAGGAACGCGAGGCGTACAGTCAATGTTAATGCCTTACCTCATTGATCAAGGGCTACAATTGACAGACCTCGGTTTGCTAGCGGCTGGAGGTGGTGCGCTCACTGGGCTGTTCGGTGTACTCGTTAGCGCAGTCTTGATGAAGCGCTTATCCCCTAGCACTATGTTACTCGCTTGCTTAGGTCTAGAAGCCGTGATTTTTTTAGGCTTCTACCTTGATACTTTAGCTCTCTTCAGCGGAACATTGGGGTTACAAATCCTATTTGTACTGAGCTCCGTTGTTGTTGCCGCAAAGTTTGTCGCCCTCTACACACTTATGATGGGCTGGGCCTATGGCAAACAGGCAGGCGTCGATTTCACCCTATTCCAATCAGCAGATATGGCCGTTACCATCGTTATGGCTCTTATCAGCGGTAGTGTCATTTCCACATTGGGTTATTCAGTTCACTACGCCATTGCGATTATTGCTTCGGTAACGGCTTTCGGACTAGGCCTACTTCACATCTCATTACCAAGATCACCACCCCAACCACAAGTCATTTAATTCTGTATCGCCCATCGAGTCAGGTGGGCACATTCACCCTCTCAAGTCGGTTGCACCAATCGGTGTGGCATAGGGAGGCTTTACCTAAAATTAATTAAAGTAAGATTTCTAATTATGTCCAATAACACTGATTTAATTGTCCAGTTTGAACAGGCGCTTTGCGACACTTACGCACTCCCCCATTCCGCACTCAATGACCAAGACAACATGTTCGCTCTGGGTGTAGATTCCATGTTTCTTATGCGTATAGTGAATCAGTTTAGACGGTTAGGATGCAAGGTCAGCCTCAAACAGCTTTACCAGCAAGCCACATTGGGTGAAATGCGAACTCTGCTCGGTTCATATACCACAACGGACAACGCCAACTCTCTTGCGCCAAAAGCCCCCACTTCACCCTACCCATGCATGACGGATGGTCAGCCATTCCCAATGACCCCTGTTCAGCACGCCTACTATGTGGGTCGTTCACCAAATCAACCTTTGGGCGGCAATGGTTGCCACCTCTATCAAGAGTTTGATGCGGATAAACTTGACCCTGACCATCTAGAACAAGCGTTAAACACGCTATTAGAGCGTCATCCTATGTTAAGGGTGGCATTTCAAAATGATGGCATGCAATGCTGGCTTGCGCCCAATACTTCACTTAAAGTGATTCGCCACAACTTAACAACCGCCACCGAAGAGGAAGTAGAAAACAAACTGCTCGACCTAAGAGCTCAGCTAAGCCACCGTCCATTAGATGTCCAGAATGCTCAAACAATAGAGTTCCACTGCTCTTTGCTGCCCCAAAATCATTGCCGAGTTCACGCCAGCATAGATTTGCTCGTCATGGACGCAGCGAGCTTTAGTCTGTTTTTCAATGAACTGTCACTGCTACTCCAAGGCATGCAGTTACCACCTTTAACTAAGCATTACGATTTTTGCAGCTATCTCGCTCAAGAAAAAACCGAACTTTCAGCTTCGCGTCAAGCCGCTGCAACGTTTTGGGCCGCGCAAATTGACTCATTACCCACCGCCCCCAAACTGCCCCTAGCCCAAGAACCAAACCAGATCGTTAAGCCGCAGTTTCACCGCCGCAGCCACATTCTAAACCAACAACAATGGGCGGCATTTCAACATCATGCTTCAACGCATAAGATAACTCCAACCATGGCGTTAGCGACTGCTTATTCTGCGGTGCTTTCTCGATGGAGCGGTCAAACTGACCTTTTGCTTAATTTAACCTTATTTGATTGCCACCCATTTAATGATGATGTGCAACACCTGCTGGCGGACTTTACCAACATTCTACTACTCGATATGCATCTAGAAGAGAAGAGCATGGTCGAGTTAGCACAGGCGCATCAACAACGTTTCGCCGATATTTACGAACACCGCCATCACTCCGGAGTTGAAGTTCTTCGTCAACTCAAAAAGCAGGGTTCTCATCCCCATGCCGCACCAATCGTCTTTACCAGTAACCTAAACCGCAGTCTGTTTGGCGATGACCTCGCCTCTCCTTTGGGCCAACCTGGTTGGGGAATTTCACAAACACCTCAGGTCTGGCTGGATTTTGTTGCTTCTAAGCATCAAGACGGCATCATGCTGCAATGGGATAGTGTTGATGCCCTATTCCCAGTCGGTTTCATCGACACCCTATTTACGGCGTTTATCCACTGTATTGAACACTTAGTTAATGATAACGCCAATTGGGAAGAGCCGTTACCTGATCTCTTACCTGAGCAACAAAAGCAGCAGAGAAGAAGTCGAACGCCTGCATCTACCAAGCTACCAGATGGTCTGCTTCATGACCGTATATTTGCTTATGCAGATCATGACCCCGATAGACTCGCTATGGTGCATGACGAGCAAATGTTTAGCTTTGAGGCACTGACCTATCGTGCCAAATGCTTAGCTAATATATTAATCAACGCCGGTTTAGAAAAAGGGGAACGCGTTGCTATCAGTATGGAAAAGGGGCCCGGACAAATCATTGCCGCACTTGCGATATTATACGCTGGGGGCATCTATGTCCCTATCGCTCCGGAACAACCCATTCTCCGTCGGCAAGTGATAATCGATAGCGCAAACATCCGCTTTGTGCTGCGCTGTCAAACAACACTTTCGCACTACGAGTGGACATCGGCAATTCATTTCGATTGGCAAGATGCAAGCCACTCACCGTTACAATCTTCGCCGCATAAATGCACACCAGCAGACACGGCTTACATTATTTATACCTCTGGTTCTACTGGTTCGCCAAAAGGTGTCGTGATTTCACATCTATCGGCACTGAACACATGCATCGATATCAACCAACGCCATCAGATAAACGAAAACGATCGCGTTTTAGCCTTATCAGCACTGCACTTTGACCTCTCGGTATATGACATATTCGGAGTTCTTTCAGCCGGTGGGGCGTTAGTCATTCCGCTCGAAACACAACGCCGAGACCCTATGGCTTGGTCTACTCTAATCGATAGTCATAAAGTCACGCTGTGGAACACGGTACCAGCTTTGTTTGACATGCTTTTAACGTACTGTGAAGGCATGTCACTCAACACGCCAGCCCACCTTAATACCGTATTGCTTTCTGGGGACTGGGTCGACTTGTCCCTCCCCGGGCGTTACCGAAAATTCCAACCACAAGGCACCTTTAGCGCAATGGGTGGCGCAACCGAAGCAGCCATCTGGTCTAACGAATATTGGGTCCAACAGGTCGCGGATCATTGGCGATCAATTCCGTATGGTTACCCATTAGCCAATCAAGCATATCGTGTAGTCGATACCGCTGGTCGTGACTGTCCTGACTGGGTAGTTGGAGAGCTGTGGATTGGCGGTGCGGGCGTAGCGCAAGGCTACTGGAACGACCCCGAGCGTACCGCTGCGCAATTTGTCGAGGATAAGGACCCGATTACGGGTCAACATCAGCGATGGTATCGAACCGGAGATATGGGCTGCTATTGGCCAGGTGGCACACTAGAGTTTCTCGGACGTCAAGACACCCAAGTAAAAGTCGGCGGTTACCGAATAGAACTAGGTGATATTGACGCAGCACTTAACCGAATAGATGGCGTACGCCATGGCGTTAGCCTGGCCTTGAACACTCGCGGCGGAAAAGATCGCCAGTTGGAAGTCTTTGTCGTCACAGAAGGCGATTTGCTGTACGAAGTTGCAACACCTGCTGCCAATCTTCCTAGCAGTTATAAGGACCTGTTTCCCACCAATAGTGCCTCAACTCACCAACTTAAGACAGACCAAGTGGCTTGTTTCCTCCAGAGCCATCTTTTTGCCACCATATCGACTAATCAAGATCCATGTTCACTCGAAACATGGTCTCATTCCTACGGAGTCATTGAAGCCTATCAACCACTATTTTCCCAGTGGTGGGCATTACTTTGCCAACATGGTTTGGCGACACAATTAGCAGGCGGTTATCAACTAAAATCACCTGTCACTGCGTATCCTAATGGGTTTGAAACGGCTGCAGATTTCATTCAAGCAAGTGAATTGCTCAAAGGGATAATGATCGGAGACACATCTGCAAGCGCGTTGTTAGATAGCCCGCTATCACCAGAAGCACTGTTAACTCAAAATCCTGCTTTCCAGGCTCAAATCATCGCGATTTCAAAAGCAGTATCTCAGTTATCAGATCAACTTGGTCGCCCTGTCATCCTTGCCGAGTTCGACTCGAGGAGCGGACGTGTCGCCGAAGCATTACTGGATGTATGCGGCCCAGAGACTGTCGAATATCATGCAATTGATGCCTCTTTGTCTTTGGTTCAATCGGCCACAGATAGATTGAGTCGTTTCTCACACGCTCACACTCATCACTGGGATGGTATCGCTCAGCACCCGTTGTGTGCAAAATGCGATATCGTGCTAGTCAACAATGTCCTTCACCGAGTGACAAAGCCACAAAACGTTCTCTGCAACGCCCAGAAACTGGCCACTTCGCAAGGGCTAATGATCGTACTGGAAATATCAACACTTGAAGATGGCGCGCTCGTCAGCGCTCAAGTCATACAACCTGGGTTGTCTACACTGCCAACGCAAAGCGAACTGCTATCTCTGTTCGAAAGCCACGCACTGCACGTAGAACATACCTTAGACCATTCGCCCTTTATCGGGTATGTCCTGCGTAACCAATCGCCAGTACTCATTGCCAATAGTGAGCGCCTAAAGGCTAAACTGAGCGAACATATACCACCATATATGCTGCCCAAGCGTATTCACTTCTTGACGTCTCTTCCATTGAGCGCAAACGGAAAAGTAGATCGCAAACAGTTGTCACAACATGGTGCGCCTGCCAATGAGGAATCACCGCTGGATTCACCCCTACAAACAGACAACGAACGCATTTTGGCCCAAGTGTGGCGCTCACTTTTCCCTAAGCAAGCTATAAACCGCTCTAGCGATTTCTTCCTATTGGGGGGAGACAGCTTGATGGCGACGCGCTGCATCGGTGAACTGAAAAAACTTGGTTATATCGGCGATCTTACCGATCTCTTCACTCACACTAGCTTAGAAAGCTTTGCTCTAAAACTATCGCCGACTAAGGTTCAAGAGCAGATTGAGAAGTTAATACCAAACCCAGAAGACCGCTATAGACCGTTCCCTATGAACGAAGTCCAACAAGCGTATTGGATTGGTCGTCAATCTGGTTTTGCTCTCGGTGAAACAAGCGCCCAATTTTTTGTCGAATTCCGCGTCGCCAAGTTTGATGCCTCACGCTTCAACCGTGCCATCAATTGTTTGATAGAGCGTCATGATGCGTTAAGAACAGTGATACGTAATCACCTGCAGCAAGTGTTAATTTATGTCCCAACCTTTTCCATTCGCTGCCATTCCTTTGCCGATATTGATTGTGAGCAAGCCAACATGCTCCGTACCGAGTTATCTCACCGAGTTAATGATCCCGCGTTTTGGCCATTATTCACCGCGGAAGCGATTGTATCGCCCAATCAGAGTGATGCGCGACTGTGTATCGGATTAGACAACATGATGCTCGATGGATTGAGTATGCAGATTTTCTTCTCAGAATTAGAAGCGCTGTATCTAAATCCAAAAGTGACGTTACCTGAACTTGAGCTTACATTCCGTGATGTTATCCAATGGCAGCTAGCACACCGATCTGCTCATGCGGAGCAACAAGCAAAAAGCTATTGGCAAGCTCAGTTGAAAGCGCTGCCTGCAGCTCCAGCGCTACCTTTACAAGCGGATCCGGCAACCTTATCTCGCACAAGGTTTATCCGAGCTTCCGAGACCTTGTCAGCCAATGAATGGCAAGCGCTGAAAACACAAGCAAGCCAACATCAACTCACTCCTTCACTCATTTTAATGGGCGCTTACGCAGCTACCTTAGCGACATGGGGACGTCAGTCATCGTTGACTCTGAACTTAACTCTGTTTGATCGCCCTGATGTACATCCTCAGATTGGCCAAGTGTTAGGTGACTTCACCACGCTACTATTATTAGCTTGGCATAATGATTCTAGCTGGCTCAATAGTCTTAAGCGTTTGCAGAACCAATTAGCCCAGGACTTAAAACATAACAAAGTGTCGGCAGTTTGGGTGATGAGAGAACTAGCTAAACAACAGCAATTGTCTAACGCTAGTATGCCGGTGGTTTTTACCAGTGCGCTTGGTACATCAGATGGCAACTTTTTGTCTAACAAAGGGTTGCTAAAGCCTGCTTGGGGCATCTCTCAGACACCGCAAGTTTGGCTCGATCATCAGGTGTACGAATCAGAAGGCCAACTGTGTTTGAACTGGGATGCGGTGGAAGCATTACTACCTCAACCCCTGCTTGAACAAATGTTTGGTCAATATATTGAGCTACTCAAAACATTGGCTAACCAACCCCAGAGTTGGTCTCAAACGCTTGTTCAACTGATCTCTGGCGATACCAAATCACTCCCATCATCTGTTGCGATTTCCACCACTCAACGCCTTGCGCCCCAGTCAATGCAACGGCAGGGTGCACCAGAAGAAATTCAACGGATTCAGGCAGCATTTCAGCAGGTTGTCTCAACGCCGATTGGTGAAGACGACAACTTTTTTGATGCAGGAGCCAGTTCATTACAGCTAATACAACTTCATGGACTACTAACCCAACAAGGCGACACACTCTCAGTGACGGATCTGTTTACCTATCCTTCACCCGCCTTACTTGCAAGTTCATATCTAATGTCGGTAGAGAAAACCGAGCCAAATACCGACCGAGAACAACGCCAGCAGAGACAAGCTCTGCGCAAACTAGCACGCCGAAAACGCGTTAACTAAAGACTATCGCAAGGTGAACTCAACGCTGGGCTCACACTCGAATTCAGAGGATGATAATGGATAACAATAATTTATATGATAACTGCGACCCTATTGCGGTCATAGGTATGGCGTGTCGGTTCCCTAAAGCACCAAACATTGACGCATTTTGGCATAACCTGTCCAATGGTCTATCAGGCCAATCCTTCTTCAGTGACGATGAGCTTAAAGCCGCTGGCGTGGATGCGAATGTACGTCAACGCGAACACTTTATTCCAAGTAGTGCTGTTATTGATAACCCTGAGTACTTTGATGCCAACCTGTTCGGCTACTCGCCTGCAGAGGCAATATCTATCGACCCACAACAACGCTTATTCTTACAAAATGTATGGCACGCACTTGAGCATGCGGGTTATGCTCCCACTAAAGCACCATCGAAAACAGGTGTATTTGGTGCGGTGAGAACCAGTACTTACCCTTCATTTAAAGCTTTCGACGTAACTCAAGTCGGCCAAGTGAAAGGACTACAAACTCTGCTCGGTAACGACAAAGATTACCTTGCCACTCGAGTTTCACATAAGTTCAACTTCACCGGTCCCGCCTTCACGGTTCAAACCGCATGTTCCAGTTCACTAGTCGCTGCGCATCTCGCCTGCGAAAGTTTACGTTCTGGAGAGTGTGATATGGCGATTGCGGGCGGCGTTGCCGTGTCATTTCCGCAAATATCAGGATACGAATATCAGCCCGGTATGATTTTCTCTCCCGATGGTCTGTGTCGCCCTTTCGATCAGCAAGCTAGTGGAACCTTTGGCGGGCATGGTGTCGGAAGTGTGGTACTAAAACGCCTCGATGATGCGCTTAAAGCGGGAGACACCGTCCTTGCCGTACTGCGTGGCAGTGCAATTAATAACGATGGCAAAGAAAAAGTTGGGTTCACCGCGCCTTCGGTCAATGGCCAATCTCAAGTTCTAAGCGAGGCCCTTCATCTTGCAGATATTCATCCAGACGACGTCGAGATGATTGAGGCGCATGGGACCGGAACTAAGCTTGGTGATCCTATAGAAGTCACAGCGATCAAAAATGCTTACCAACGCAGCTCTGACGCCCCTTTATGTCGATTAGGCTCTGTGAAAAGTGGCCTTGGCCATTTGGATACAGCGGCAGGTATTGCTTCATTAATTAAAGCTGTTCTGTCGGTTTCAAGACAAAAGATTCCAATGTCATTGAACATCAGCCAGCCCAATCCAGAGCTGCAGCTTGATGGTTCGGGATTTGCCTTAGCGACTCAAACTGTCGATTGGCTGGCTCCGCTTCGCACCGCCGCGGTCTCTTCTTTTGGCATGGGAGGAACCAATTGCCATATGCTCGTTCAATCTTCACCGGAGCAAGCCTGCCCAGAGCAACCCACCACAAAAAAAAGTACCGATATTCCGTTACTACTCTCTGCCAATTCGTCCAAATCTCTTCGTCAACTGGCGCACAACTACAGTAGGTACTTAAACCAACACCCTGCTGCAAACAATATCGCCGATTCAGCTTTATGCTCGCGTGCACTCGACTTGCCCTACCGATTAGCCGTAACCAATATGGCTCACGCCGAATCGACGCTCAGTGCATTTGCACAATCAGGCGAAGCCTCATCCGAGCTAATCACTGGTGTCGCACAATCACGTACCCGACTTGCTTGGACATTCACAGGTCAAGGCAGTCAATTTAGCGGCATGGGCGAAACTTGGTACCACACCAGCGACGCTTTTCGTCAAAGTATCGACCAGAGCCAGAGTTATTGTCGAGATAAACTCGCCGCTCCCCTGACTGAGATTATGTTTGGCTCAAGTAGTGATAAGTTAGCTCACACCGATGGTGCTCAAGTCGCCATTGTCGCATTTGAGCTCGCATTGGCTGCGCACTGGCAAGCTAAAGGCCTCAACCCAGATGTTGTGTTAGGCCACTCCGTAGGGGAGATCTCGGCATGCGTGGTTGCCGGATATCTAAGTCATCAACAAGCGATTGAACTGGTTATTAAACGCGGTCAACAAATGCATCAATGCGCTCAGCAACATAACGGGGCAATGCTTGCCGTATTCGCCCCACTTGAACAGCTTATTGCGATCCCAGCGCTTATTAAGCTCGATAGGGCTGCTCATAACGGTACAGCACATTGGGTTTTTTCCGGAGATATCCAAGATGTAGAAAAAGCCTGTCACGAGCTTGAAGAGGCTAACCTAATGTATCGACAGCTTGAAGTCCCCTGCGCGGCACACTCTCGACATCTTGATTCGATGCTAGACTCATACGCCAACTTCACTCGCCAACTGACTCCCACTCAAGGACGACTCACCCTCATTTCTGGCGTGACAGGAAAAACCATCAACTCCATCAACGAGCTCAACCCCGATTACTGGGGACGTCATGTCAGAGAGGCGGTTCAATTTAGACCAGCAATCGAGCAGGCTCTAGCGCTAGAGTGCAAGGTCTTTATGGAGATGGGACCGAAACCTCACCTCACTTCAATCGGTCGCCGTGAACAGTGGTCCTCTCCTTCTTCATGGCTCCATGCAGAAGAGGATAATATTGGCTGTGCACTTTACACCTTGGGGGTAGATGCTCCATGGAAGCAAGTGTTTAACGTAATAGACCAACGTTGTGATTTGCCACTTTACGTGTTTGACGAACAAGCGTATTGGGTCGAGACAGAGCAACCAAATAAAGCGCCTCAATTAGCTGAACCAGAAAACGAAATTGCCCCCCCTGTCAACCCAACGACGCTACGCTGCGCGATCATTCGAGATTTCCTGACATTGTGCACAAAACAAGCCCCGCTAAACCTGATTGACATTCTTCGAGGAGGAAGAATTTTACCGCGTCATCGACACCATATTAGAGCACTATTAGACCTCCTGGCCACCCAAGGCTACTACCACAAACAAGGCGATGTATGGCAACCATCTAAATCACTACTATTGCCTAGCGCTGATATCGTTACTCAACGCTGGCTAGCAGAGACCAGCGGTGACGAAATGGCCAGTGTTGAGCAATACTGCCAACACCTATTGTCGTTAAGCCAACAGCTGCCAAACTTAATGCGCCAGCTGAACCATGTGGTCAGTTTAGAGGAACAGTTAGCGCCGTTGCTCACTGGGCAGAGCTTCGAATCAATACTCACCCAGAGCAACACCAAGAGCAGTTGGCAAGATGTGCATGCCAACCTCACCTATCAAGACTGGTATTCACTCAGTGAGCAACTGGATTTGCCCACTGCGATTCGCCATCAGTGCTCACAACTCTTGTCCATATCCCAAGACGTTGACCTATCGGTGTCAGCCACTTATCCAATTAAAGAATTATCGCGCGTTGCCATATGCCGGTTGAGCAAGATGTGGGGGCAAGATATCTACGACCTGCGCGCTCAATCCCCCCAAGGTCATTGGCAGTGGCTAGCTAGGATCCAACCTCAAACAGCGAACAACAATGACTCGCCAGAGTTACTCACTTCACCACACAACCGTTACCAATGGCAAGCGACACCTGTTGAATCCGGCTGCCACGTAAACTCAGTGACCGCCGAACAAGTGACACTAGCCTATACTTCAATAGGCACTATCCACAAAATCACACCGGAGCAAGGATTAATTGTTTTACCTGCAACGTCTCTATCCGAGGCCCTTGCACCTGAGAGCATCACTCAGCTTGCTCAGACCTTAAGTCATAGCCCAGATAATTTATGGATTGTGGTTTGCGGTGCAATGAAAGTCTCTGCTAACGATGATATCGAACCACTAGCAACAGCCTTACTCTCACTAATACGCGTCGCCCGTACCGAGTATCCAAACAAGCAATTTTTTGCCTTGGATACGCAAGTATGCCAACCACAGCAGCTTGCAAAAATATTGGCAGCTGCGCCCTTTTCTTGTCATCACGATCTCGCTTATCGTGATGGTCAATATTGGGCATTCCAACTTAAACATGCTCAAACCTACGACGACGCAATTCCACCTCGTTGGTTCAATGCACAAGGCGCTCACCTTATTACCGGCGCAATGGGAGGAATTGGTCGCTTAGTGATTCGTTGGTTGGCCCTTTCTGGCGTCAAACATATCTTAGCTCTAGGTCGACAGCAGCACGCCGACTGGACGAGGTTTTGTCGTCAAATGGCCGAAATTGGCTGTCAAATCGAGACACACTTAGTCGATTTAGCGGTCGATGGTGAACTAACTCGCCTACTCAAGCAACTAGCAGGCAAACAGCTTATCGCCGGTGCTATTCATGCCGCAGGTAACCCTTATAATGGTCTCATTGAACAGTGGGACTCATCTGAAGCAAAGCGTCTAACTCGCGTTAAAGCGCAAAGTTTCGTCACCCTTTACCTATGGCTTGAAGCGCAGCGAGCCAAGTACCTGATCGGTTTTTCTTCTGTCGCGACTCTCGGTGCGCCTGGGCAAGGGCTATACGCCGCTGCCAATGCGTTTATTGATGGTTTTGCACAATCTCATCAAGCGAATAGGCAGTGCCATGTTATGAGTCTGGCATGGGGAGCATGGGATCGCATTGGCATGACAAGCAGTGATAGTTTGATCGCCCAACTTGGCCAACAAGGTATGCACACCATATCGCCAGCGGAAGGTCTATGGCATTTGAGTCAAAGCCTTATCATGGGCACGGAACATGCGTTTGCTATGAACGTCAGTCCAAATTCAGCTCAATTTGCCAAGCATTTTAGATTGGAATCTCAATCCAGTAACAAGCCGTCAACCCAGCCTTTGCCAGTTGAAAAGATCGAGATAAACACCTGGCTTCAAGACCGCGTGCGATACCAGTTAGGCTTGGCGAAAAACTATCGCCTTGAGCCTCAACAAGATCTGTTGCAGTTAGGAATGGATTCGCTGCAATTCCTAGATCTCAACGCAGCAATTCAAAAGCAATTTAATATTAAGCTTACCGCAGAAGAAGCCTACCAAACGATGACTGTGCATGGGTTAGAAGCATTGATTAATGCTAAGAGCCAAGATGCCAAACCGCAATCGGCACTTGCTTTTTCTGTTCAACCAGATCAAAAACATCTGCCGTTCCCACTGACCCCGATTCAACACGCCTACTGGGTGGGACGAGAGTCTTGGGTGCCTTACGGGGGCATTGCATGCAATGTTGTGTTCGAGTGGGACTTATCACACGCTCATTTTGATATCGAGCGACTTGAGGCCGCTTGGAATGCCCTTGTTCAGCGTCACGATATGCTAAGAATGTCGGTGTTACCTACTGGTGAGCAAATCATCTCAGCAGAAGTACCGAGTTACAATTTTCCTCGTCATAACTTGTCTAATTTAACGGATGATGCCAAGACAAACGCGCTGGAAGAAACTCGGCAGACCATAAGCAAACAAGTACGCCCTGCCAGCCAATGGCCGCTATTTGACGTTCGTATTAGTGAGCTGACGCCATGCAAGTATCGACTTCACATGAGTTTAGATTTACTCCAATTTGATGTGCAAAGCTTCAAGATCATGATGGACGATCTCAGTCGAGCCTATCAAGGTGAAGCCTTGCCAGCGTTATCCTTATCATTCAGAGATTACGTGGTTCACGAGCAAGCGTTAAAAGATCAACCTGAATGGCAAGCCTCATGGAATTACTGGTTAAATCTTATTCCGTCAATTCCCAAGGCGCCGATGTTACCGTTGGAAAATGTCGCTGATTCGCCCACTCCAACATTTGTAACTCGTAAAGGTCGTTTAGCAAAACCTCACTGGACAAAGATAAAAGCCCATTGGCAGCAAGCGGGTATCACACCGTCTGCTGGTTTACTGACCTTGTTCTCGCGTTTGCTGGCGAATTGGTCTCAATCAGCCG
This sequence comes from Motilimonas sp. 1_MG-2023, assembly GCF_030547455.1. Lineage (NCBI taxonomy): Bacteria > Pseudomonadati > Pseudomonadota > Gammaproteobacteria > Alteromonadales > Motilimonas > Motilimonas sp. 1_MG-2023. The sequence goes on from NZ_JAUOPX010000007.1 coordinate 28,821, forward strand.
CTTTTACCCTCAATATGACCTTCTTCAACAGACAGCCATTTCATCACGATGTACAAGATTTAATTGGCGACTTTACGTCGGTGCTACTGATGGATTTCGATTGGTCTCAAAACCTCGATCTGAAACAACAAATATCTCGGACTCAGGAGACACTCTGGACGCGTCTGAGCCACAGCCAAGTGAATGGCGTTGAAGTGATGCGCGAGTTGGCAAAATACCGCAAAGCTCAAAATCAGCTGACAGAGCAGGAAGCTGCATTACCCATGACTCCGGTTGTTTTTACTAGCATGCTTGGTATGTCGATGGATGGTATGGACATTGAAAAAGCCATGACCCACCTATTTGGTGATCCTGTCTACGTGCTCAGTCAAACACCTCAAGTTTGGTTGGATCATCAAATTATGGAAGTCGATGGTGAGCTTAAGTATCACTGGTATTGCATGGATGGAGTCATTGCATCGGATGTGATTGACGAGATGTTCGCGCAATACGCTCAATGGTTGGATGAAATTGCCCAAGCACCTGACAATTTCGAATGTAACCTATTGATTTCAAAAATTGAGCCTACGCCCTATGCGGCGGCTCTCCCAAGAATCACTCCAGCGGTTGAAAAAGAAGTAACTAGTGCTTGGTCCTATTTGGAACATCAAGCATTGGCAGGACTTTGGGCAACCCTACGTCAGCACCAACTGTTTACTCAGCCTGAGCAGCTTTTCAGCCATTCTCACGTTGTTCAAGCGCTGAGTGCTGCACCAAAGCATCATAAATTAGTCCAGCTGTGGCTAGACCAATTAGTTAGAGAAGGTCTACTCCAGGTAGAGAATAACTTTTACGCATGGCAGGGAAACGAGCTCGCTGCATCACAGGTTGAATTGCCCAACAAAAACTGGTGCCAGCAGTTATCACACTATCTCGCTACGTCACTTCAAGCGCACAGTGAGTTATTAGGTGGCCATATGTCAGCGCTCGAGATCTTGTTTAAAGATCATCACGTGACGGATGCGCTGTACAAGACAAACCCTTCGCTTACACTACTTAATCAAGGAGCGGCAAACCTCATCACAAGGTTAGGCGAACAAAAAGGGGCACCGCTAAAAGTCCTCGAGCTAGGGGCAGGAACGGCGGCAACTTCCACTGCAATTCTTGACCATAGTGCCTCTCACATAGAGCACTATCGCTTTACAGACATCTCGCACGCATTTTTGAATGAGGGCAAGCAATCCTTAGCAAAATACAACCAAGTTGATTTTGACTGGCTAGATATCAACCTTGATATCGAACCAGAACTACACGTTCTTGACGGCTACGATGTCATTGTCGCTGTTAACGTTCTCCATGATGCTAGCGATTTACCCAAAACCTTAGCTCGTCTAAGACACGTACTTGCCGCAAACGGCCATTTACTGCTTATCGAAGCAACCGACCAATATAGCCCGATGCAACTGGCGACAGTTGGCTTCATTGAAGGAATCAACGCCTTTAGCGATTTTCGTTGCCAAACAGGTAGTGCGATGCTCAATGCTACGGACTGGCAGTCCCTCCTTAATCAACAAGGCTTTGCAACTCAGTGTCGTTACCCAGACAGTGAAAGCTCGGTATTACGTCAACATTTATTCTTGGCTCAGGCCAATAATAGTCAGGCGTTGGTCGCTAAACCTTCTCCATCGCTATCCCTTGAGAATGATGAGGTTCACGCAACTGCTGCAGAACTGAAAAGCATGCCAGAGCAAGATCAACGCCTGTCACGCATCATGCAAATTTGGTCATCAATACTCCAGCAAGAGGTCGATCTGAGTACCGATTTCTTCCAAAGCGGCGGCGACAGTCTGATGGCGACCAAAATGATTGTCGAGGTCAATAAGCAACAACCCGATCAAGTCAGTTTGCAACAGATATTCGAGCGCCCAACGCTCAAACAGTTCTGCCAAGCATTAGCGGAGAGTGGTGAGGCTAAACCCTGTGATGCGGCAACAGAGCGTCAAGATGAGATCAGCGAGATAGAACACATCTGGCAGCAACTGCTCGATCAAACCATCAACCCCGACACGGACTTCTTCCAATCTGGTGGAGACAGCCTGATGGCGACCAAGTTGATCGTTCAACTCCAGCAAGTCGGTTTTGAAAGTGTAACGCTGCAACATATCTTTGAGCACCCTGCTTTCGCCAACTTCTGTCAACAGTTGTTTAAACAAGATATCAATTCAACCAATCAACAGCATGAGGCGAGTCGAGACTACCCACTCACTCCACTGCAAAACGCCTATTGGCTTGGTGAGAGCCGCCTTTTCTCACTCGGCCAAGGCATCGCTCATTTTTATGCTGAGTTAGAGATCAAAGATCTAGACTGCGCCGCACTTGTCGATGGTTGGAATCGTCTGGTCAGCCACCATGATCAGTTACGCGGAGAAGTCCGCGAAGGACGCTATTGTATCTTGCAACAAGTACCTCACTATGAGCCAAACTATGTTGATCTCTCCAGCAGCAGCGAGTCCGACACAACACAATACTTAACCCAAGCTCGCAACCGAATTGCGACTCAAGGTGTGTCGACCGATCGTTGGCCTCTGTTCGACATCAACATCATCCGCATAGATGAAGAGACCCATCTACTTCATCTGGTAATTGATTTAGTGGTAGCCGACGGAAAGAGTCTCAATTTGCTGTTCCAACAATGGCAACAGCTGTATCAAGATCCCACGACACACCTCGATACACCAGCAATTACCATCTCTCAATACTTGGAGAACAAAGCAGAACAAAGTGTTGATGAAGATGCACTAGCTGCTCAACAATACTGGTATCAACGCCTGCCAACCCTCCCGGATGCCCCTGCACTCCCATTAGCAGAGACAAGGGGAGACGTTTTAGATCAAGGCGTATTTACCCATCGTCTATCTGCAGAGCGCTGGAATCAACTGCAACATCAAGCATTTAGCCATAATGTTCTGCCGTCCATGGCAATGCTTGCCACATTCTGCTTAGTACTGCGCCGCTGGAGTGAGACAAAACACTTTTCATTGAATGTCCTGCACGGCAATCGACCGGCGAATAGCCCTGAAATCGCCAATCTGGTAGGAAACTTCTCAACCACATCAATGTTAGAGGTGGATGTATGTGAAGAGCCGGCGTTACTTACTCTTATCCAACAAATTCAGCAGCGAATGTCAGACGACCTAGCGCACGCTCAGTTTGATGGTCAGGATGTATTAACGGAGAAAAACCGACTCAATCGTAACTTCAGCGCCGGTATGCCTGTTGTGTTCAATGATACAACCTCTGTTGGTCAACACAGCTCGCTCACGTTAGGAACGCTGCGTGACTTTGGTGCTCAAACACCACATGTTTACTTAGATGCGATGTTAATTTCCTCAGCATGCGGTGGGGTCGACATCAAATGGACGGTGCAGCATGGTCACCTTAAGTCAGGCGTGTTTGATGCCATGTTCCACGCCTATATCAATGCAGTGGAGTCACTGCCGACTCGCAATTGGTTGGATGTTCTTTGCCTCAACCTGCCTGAAGCGCAGCAGAAACGCCAACAATACACTCATATTGTCCAGACGGAAGCGTCGCCTCATTCAACACCGCAAACGCTGCTTGATATGATCGCTGAGGGGGTCAATAAATATCCCGACAACATTGCTATTCAACAAGGTGAGCTTTTACTGACCTATCAAGACGTTTGGCGCGCCTCAAAAGCACTTGCATCGCAGATTGCCGCACAAAATGATGACGCGCGTTTAATCGCTGTTGTGATGGACAAAAGTTGGCAGCAAGTGGTTGCGGTGATTGCAATATTAATGGCAGGAAAAGCCTATATCCCCATTGATGCGACGTATCCTCAAGCTAGAATTGATGCGTTACTCGAACAAGGAGAAGTCACCCAAGTCGTTGCACCAAAAGAGTTAGTGAAACAACTCAAACCTTACCACGTCCTAACGCCGTCACTCGGGTACCAAGATGTGCCTACATTTAAGCCCCTGACGCTCAATCCAACCGATTTAGCCTATGTCATTTTTACATCTGGCTCTACTGGGCAACCCAAAGGAGTGATGATGGATCATCAAGCAGTTATCAATACCTTAGTGGATATTGAAGCTCGCTTGAATCTCAATGAGCGAGACAAAGTGTTGGCAATCTCTGCCCTCAATTTTGACTTGTCCGTATTCGATCTGTTCTCAACTCTGCACTGCGGCGCGTGCTTAGTGATACCTGAGATATCTCCAACTCAAGATCCCGACGGTTTAATCACACTGGCTGAACAAGCGCAGATCACCATATGGAATAGCGTCCCCGCTTTTGCTCAGCTATTGTCGGATGGCTTGGCCTCTCGCAACACGGCTCTGCCCGCTTTGCGTCACATCATGATGAGTGGTGACTGGATTCCGGTATCACTGCCAGATCAGCTTAATCTCGTTGCTCCTAACGCTAAGCTACTCAGCCTTGGCGGCGCTACAGAGGCCGCTATTTGGTCAATTGCCTATCCGATCGAAGGCAGCTATGTGCATCGAAGTAGCATCCCTTATGGACGACCGCTAACAAATCAAAGCTTTTTCGTCTTTAACCACGAACTTAATCCATGCCCTGATTGGGTTACAGGTGAGCTATATATCGGCGGTTTAGGTTTATCACTTGGCTACTGGCAAGATGAAGTCAAAACTTCTGCCGCCTTCATCACTCACCCGCAAAGTGGCGAGCGGTTATATAAAACAGGCGATCTGGGACGTTATCAATCTGACGGTAACATAGAGTTTTTAGGCCGAAATGATCAGCAAGTAAAAATCAATGGCTATCGAATTGAGTTAGGGGAAATAGAAACTACCCTTCGTCACTGCCCAATCAGCGGATTGGAGGAACGTCTTCAAAGCGTGATCGTTCAGCCGATAACCGTTGAAGATGGAAGCGCGCGCTTGGTCGCCTACACAGTCTGCTCCCAGCGCCAAGCTCAAGACACAGAACAGCTACTCCAATATGCAAGGCAGACTCTGCCGACCTATATGTGCCCAGTGCAGATAGTGCCACTTGACGCCATCCCATTAACAATAAACGGCAAAGTAGATCGAAAAGCGCTGCCTGCGCCTAAGATTGAAATCAGTGTCGACGCGCGACCTCCATCAACCGGTACCGAAAAGCAGATTGCTCAGATCTGGGATGACTGCCTACAACAGTCTGCCATTCCGGCCAACCAAAGCTTCTTTGAACTAGGAGGCAACTCATTAGCGGCAGTACGTGTAATTAGTCGAATCAATTCAGAGCTAGGCGCACAATTGACTGTTGGGCAGCTCCAGTCTCATGACACCATTGAACGTTTAGCGTCTCTACTTGATCAGCAGTTCAGTGATGAAGGCTCAAGCCCAGTGCTCCTTACCTCGGCTGAGCACCCTGCTCTATTTATCGTCCATCCAATAGGGGGACACTTACTCAGTTACCAGCCTCTCGCCCAGCACTTGAATCAGGTTAGCTTATACGGATTAGCCTTCCCGAATATGGAGACAGAGCAAGAGTCATGGGATGTGCAGCAACTAGCCCAGTACTATATCGAGCAAATTAGAGAAATTCAGCCACATGGGCCGTATCGCCTTGCTGGTTGGTCATTTGGTGGCATCGTCGCTTATGAGATGGCGTATCAACTCACCCAACAGAGTCAAGAGGTTGAAGCGTGTATCTTAATTGATAGTTACAAACCAACGACTCGAAAAGAGGCGATGTCTGCCCAAGAGATTCGCCACCATTTCTATGCTGATGTGATTGGCCGTTTCCCGCAACTTACTCAAGCGAATACCCCAGATCTATCGACAGATTCATCGCTTTGTGCCCATCTTTCTGCGGCGTTTAGTCAAATTGCCGCTATCGATGATGTCACTACTGATAGCGTGCAGCGATTACTCGACATATATCGCCACAACCTCTCAGCCATGCTGTCATATGTGGTACCAAACTTACACTCAGCTCCCACCACGCTTATAGCCGCGAGTCAAAGCAATCACTTGGACTTCATGAGTTATCAAGATCCTAAGATTGCACGCTGCGCTCATCATGGCTGGAAAGACTATTGCGACCTAACCCTTCATCGCGTGAATGGCGATCACTATACCTTGATGCAAGAACCCCACGTTAATGAGCTGGCTAACACGCTTGTTTCCTTGCTTCAGCTCGTACCTGAGCAAGATTGGAGTTCGCAACCATCTACTACGGAAACCCTAGAAAATGAATAAAGCTCAAAAAGTCATCATTGTTGGCGCTAAGTTTGGGGAGTTGTACCTCAACGCTTTTATCGATCCAGCCGACAACTTACAGCTGGTGGGTCTGCTTTCAACAGGCAGTGCCCGCTCACAAGGTCTTGCCGATGCCTTTGGTATTCCCTTATATCAAAGCGTCTCTGACTTACCTCAAGATATCGATATCGCGTGCGTTGTCGTTCGTGCATCTGTCATTGGCGGAACGGGTAACTTACTCGTAGAAGAGCTATTGCAACGCGGTATAAACGTCATTCAAGAGCACCCTGTGTCAGTGCAGGAAATGACTCGTCATCAGAGCGTCGCTGAGCAACATCAGGTCCACTATTACGTAAATTCCTTCTACGCAGCCTCTGCTGCGGGGCAAGCTTGGTTGTCCCGCACTCAAGATATAAACCAACACATGGGTCACCCTGCAAGCTATGGCAACATCACGACTAGCCGACAACTATTGTATTCGACATTAGATTGGTTACTGCAAAGCTTAGGAACAGAAGTAGAAACATTGACACCTGAGCTGCTGAGCCAGCAGCCGCAATTTGATGTGATTAATCTCCATTCAGAGCATGGTCACTATCTCTTGCAACTACAAAATTATCTGGCCCCCCGTGATCCTGACATGCATAGCTTAGCGATGCACCGAATGATGATGGGCTGGGAAACAGGCTATCTATCTCTCGCCGACAGCTATGGCCCGATAACTTGGACACCAGTATTACACGCCAAAAATCACCAAAATGACCACCTCAGTATCTATCAACGTGCTGGGACGGCTGACAGTGATTACCTTCATGCGCCCACAACACAGGTTCTGTATCAACAGGATGCATCACGACTCGATACATTTGAAGTATTAGGCCCCGAAGGGGTAAAGACTACACTAAACAGGTTCGCACACAAAATTGAAGGGCAACCTAGTGTGCCATCGCTCTCTTTCGCCCATCAGCAAAACGTCGCCCATCTTTGGCAAGCGATTCTAACCTTATGCGGGCCAGTTAAAGAGCGCAAACTGCAATCTGCCACTGCGATTCATTTTTCTACGGGAGGTGAAGCGTGAGCACGCCAATCTCATTCAAACCCTTATGCCAGCGGGGAAGCCGAATTGATGAGCTGTGGATTCTCTGTCCCTTCGCAGGTGGAAGTCACAGCGCTTTCAGCAGCTGGAGCTCTTTACCTCAGCAGGAGTTACCGATGAATAGCCTCGTCCTTCTGGCAACCTACCCAGGTCGCGACCAGCGCATGAAAGAGCGCGCCTTATCGAGCATCTCAGAAATCGCTTGCGATCTCCGAGATGCCTTAATGAAGTGGATCGCTTCCAAACCACAAAACAGCTCTCTACGCCTACGAATTTGCGGACATAGTATGGGAGCGCAAGTCGCCTTTGAAATATGCAAACATTTTGAGGAGCACTACGGTAAATCGACGCCAGTGTCGCAGCTGGTTTTATCTGGCTGTCATGCCCCTCACCTAAAGAGTAGGCGGACACTAAGTCACCTTAACGACCACGATTTTGTCGAGCAGTTAGTTGAAATTGGCAGCGGTAGTCCTGTACTTAAAGAGCACCCTGAGTTACTCGCTCTCTTTTTACCGATGCTCAGAGCAGATTTCGCAGCGACAGATGCCTATCTTACGCTTCAAGGAAGTAGCCCCAAATTATCCCATACCCCCTGCACACTACTATTTGGAGAGCAAGATCCCGAGGCGTGGTCTAGCGAAGTAGTTGCGTGGAAAGAGTGGCATTCACGCCCTGAAATGACATCAATTTCAAGCCTTCCTGGCGACCATTTTTATATTACAACTCAACCAACACTATTCATTCAGAGTGTGATAAACCACGCTCTTGATGCCTCTCGCGCATCTCGTCACACATTTGGAGAACATCATTATGGCTAAGCCTACATTCAATCAATACCGCACACATACCATCAGCCATCAATGTGACCCTCAAACCTTAGCTACCGAACTAAGCAGAGCTGAGTTTTGCCATGACTATGTGGTGTATGAGCATAACGGGGAATGGGCTATCGGCATCAACAAATTGCAACAGCTGAGTGTCGATACGCAAGGTAGAATAAAAGACTTTGCTGGCAAAGTGGACCAACCTAACCCCAAGGATCTCTGTGATGCTATTCATAAAGCTACCCAAGCGTTGCCATGGGATGGCTGGCGCGTTTTTGGCCGAGTTGATTTTGAATTCAGTCATTTTGCCCACCAGCTTCCGCACAAAATGACACATCGCACCCTACTCGATTTGTTCATCGCTCAACACGACATTCGTGTAACAAAGGATCAAGTCGTAATACGCACTGTCGACCCATCATTCTTACCTCAAATAGAGCGAGTCATAACAGAAGCCAAAACACCTTTATCTCTCTCTGAACCGATAGCGCCATTGACGCAAGCTGATATCCTCAATCATGAGAAAATTCAACATGATTATCAAGCTATGGTTGCCTCGGCAATAAAAGAAATAGTCGCCGATGACTATAGAAAGATTATCTTGTCACGCAGTGCTACTCTTCCAGCGGCTATCGATATTCGTCGCAGCTTCATCTCAGGACGTCGTAAAAATACACCAGCCCGCTCCTTCTTGCTTAAGTTAGGAGAGCTTGAAGCGTTTGGCTTTTCACCTGAAACCGTCCTTGAAGTCGATAACCTCGGTCACTTAAGTACCCAACCTTTGGCAGGCACTCGATTCTTACCTGCTGACCCGATAGAAGCCGAGCGTTTGAAAAAGGAGCTCACTACAGATCCGAAAGAAATTGCCGAACACGCAACATCGGTCAAATTGGCAATTGAGGAACTTGAGCAAGTGTGTGAGCAGGAGACAGTCAATATTGCACAATTTATGGAAGTATCCGAGCGCGGCAGCGTACAACACTTGGCTTCGCGAGTAACAGGGCAACTCGCGCAAGGTAAATCGGCTTGGAGTGCCTTTAAGGTTCTGTTTCCAGCCATCACTGCATCCGGAATACCAAAGCGTGAAGCCATTGAGGCGATTACACGCTATGAACCAACAAGTCGTGGGCTCTACAGCGGCAGTGTCTTAATTGCCGATCAGGATGGTTTTTTTGATGCTGCGTTGGTGTTACGCGCAGCCTATAAGCGTCATTCAGCATCAATGCTGCAAGCAGGCGCTGGCATTATCAGCTTATCAACGCCAGATAGAGAGTGGCAAGAAACCTGTGAAAAGATGGCTTGCGTTCTCGACCATTTGGTTTTTGAAACCTCAATACAAGACAAACAGTCTACCAATACTCAAGACAACCTAGAGGTGGAAGTATGACATCTCTCGATCAAACAACGCAGGGTAACCCTGATCTAAAATCGCAGTACGGCAAACAGGACTTTGGGAGAACATGCCCTTGTGACACTTATTGTGTGTATCCTCCCTAGGATTGATACCCGTATTGCAATTAAAGGTGGCAAAGAGTCACTAACTTATAACGAGTTAGCGACTCAAGCCGATGTCACCGCCCAGATTAAGGATATAACAAATCGAGCTGATAAATGCATTGCCGGCAACGAAATTGAATAGCAATTATTGACCCGTCCCAGAATAATCTAAGTGGCTTTGGTTACCGTGGTGGGACGCGGCGCTCCCATGACTCTTCAAGATCCGCGTCAATTCCCATTGGACAGAAGCTAGCCACTTTTAAACTACCCGGTGAGTTGATTTTAGTCTCAAAATTACCGAAAGCCGCAATAGGAAAAATAGATAAAAAGCTATATTTGGCCCTACGATATCCCATGGCATAAAGGATAAACTCACATATAAAAGCCTTACTGCTTAGCAAGGCTGATGATTACTTGGTCGACAAATTATCTTTCGTCCGTTCGACCCGCTTCCCACAACTTTTGGTAGCGCCCTTTTTCGGCTAGTAATGTACTATGAGCGCCATGATCCGTAACTACACCCTTCTCTAAATAGTATATCGTGTCAACATGTTGTACTGTCTCTAAGCGGTGAGCAACCATAATCACTGTCTTGCCTTTAGATAACTGGGTTATCGCCTCTAACACTTCATTTTGAGTGCTCTCATCTAACGCTGAGGTTATTTCATCTAAAAGCAGAATTGGCGCATCATGCAACAAAGCTCGAGCTATGGATACTCTCTGCCGCTCGCCTCCTGACAACTGATTGCCGTTCTCGCCAATCGGGCTGTCTAAACCTTGTGGTAGACTCGCGACCAATGACGTTAGCCCACTCGCATCAATTGCTCGTTGTAACTCTTCACTGCTTGCTTTGGGTTTAGCGAGCAATAAGTTATCGCGCAAACTGCCGCCTAACAACTGCACATCTTGCGTCACATAAGAGAGCAATTTATACCAGCGATGCGTGCCCACTTCATCAAGGCTAAGTCCACCAATTTTCACCGTTCCTTGAGTCGGAATATGAAAAGCAGCGATCGCATCCAGAAGACTCGACTTACCAGCTCCACTTGGACCAACAAAAGCGACGCGATCTCCTTGCGTTATTGAGACATTGACGCCATTCAGTATTCTCTGTCCGTCTATAGTAAGGTGCATATTATCAATCACAATATCATGACCAACAGGCGCACTACCTCTAACGGTTTGCTGGGGAAGCTGAGCGAGCGCTAATAGGCGATCAGACGCGTTAAGCATATACCGGAGTAAAGCGGCATAGATTGTCATTCGCGTTAAAGGGCGGATACAAATGACACTGGCTACAATCACTACTATACACTCAGGCCAAGTCAGCTGATTTGAGTGCAAATACACACTCGCCAACCCTAGGTTTGCAACTAGCACAAGCTCAGTAATAAATGTAGCGCCCAAGACTCCCATTCCACCGGCCCACTCTAACCCAAGACCAGCGGCTCGTTGCGCCTCGATCTTTTGGCACAAAGGCTCGGCAAGGCGCTCACTTTGACCAAAGCTACGCAACATGGGCAAGCAATCAACGTATTCAAGCAAACGACTTGAGACCTCACTATTCATTTGATGATGATCTCTTACCCGCTTGCTGAATTTTTTCTCAGCAAAAGCTAAGACGACGACTGCGACAACAAGTATACCTAAGGTCACCAAGCCTAACAGAGGATGAATAACGCTAATAACGGCCAACATGGCTAACGGAACCACCCATGCTGAGATAAAATCGGCTAACAAGTGGCTGAATATATCTTCAAACTGTTTAAGATCTGCTGTCAAAATTTTCATTTTGTCGCCTAAACGCTTCCCTTTCAGCGCAGAGAGCGGTTGCCTGCGAATATCGTTCAACAGCTGACTGCGAAGACCGTGAGTGATTTCATATGCACCGAGAAAAGTTTGTTTGGCACTCTGGCCAACCCACCATTGAATCGCCACCACTCCAATTGCAATCGCACCAACCACCAGCCACGACAATGCTTCTGGCGCCAGTAACCAAGAAAACAGCAGACCAAATACTAATAATGGCATGGCTTCAACCACCAGCTTGCCGCCGAGTCCAATCCAGAATTGTCGCGCGCTGATACCACTATGGCGTATCAAGAGCTGAATACTAGTCATGGTGATTCTCCCTTACTTCTCCGGCTTCCACTCGCAAGCGGCGATCCACATGCTGGACGCGAGCGGCTCGGTGACTAATGATTAGTTGAATCTGCTTAGGCTGATAATGACGCAAACCTTCCAGAACAGTTTGTTCACAGATTTGGTCAAGATGTGCGGTTGCTTCATCTAATATCAAGACTGGCGTCTTAGCCAACGTAGCCCTAACGATCGCGAGTCGTTGCATCTCACCACCACTGAACAAACGTTGAGCCTCTCCAATTGGCGAATCTAAGCCGCAAGGCAAGTCTTTGACTAATTGTTTAAGTCCAACAAGCGATAACAACAACCAGATGTCATCATCATTTGACGCATACTTTACCAGCGCGAGGTTATCGCGTAGTGTGCCAGAGAAAAACACCATGTGCTGATCGACTGTTGCAACATAGCGACAACGAGCTTCATCGCCCCAATCGCTCATCGGCACACCATTAATCTGCCACTCTCCACTGTCAGGCAGCAGCGCACCATTCAAGGTCGCTAACCAGGAACTTTTACCTGCGCCAGATTCCCCTTCGATAGTGACTCGTTCGCCGGGAAGAAATTCAACACTGACGTCTGCCAACAGTGGGTTGTTCGCACGAGAAAGTGTCACTCTATGACAAGACAAGCTTGTTAACGGCTTATCATAGATTGGCGCGACTGACTGATGAGTAGAGAAGAAAGGTAATAAACGGTCAATGGCGACAAAAGATTGTTGGATTTGTGAAAACACCTGAGTTAAATCCAACCAAGGTTTTAAAATTCCTGCACTGATACATACCACCATCACCAGCTCTACAAGCGACAATTGCCCCATTTCCACCAAGGCTATCGCTGCGGGAACAACGAGCATCAAGGATGCTTGAGCCAAGGTAACGAAAGTGACCCAAGCCCCAACCATGATTCGCGTGTATCCGGTAACAATCTTATTGTGTGATCGGATCGTACGATTGAGTGCCCGGTAAGAGTCAGCATCGACTGAGAATAGCTTCATCACACCAATACTGCGCAAGAACTCCATCTGAGCTTGATGCATGTTAGCGACAATCTGCATGTACTTTTCTTGACGATGCTGAAATCCACTCATCAAGGTGATTTGGACAGCGAGGGCCACTGGAAGTGGCAGCAGTGCAATAAGAGCTAAACGCCAATCTATATAAGCCATTAATATTGTAAGTAGCACGGGCATTAACAGGCCGTTGATCACATCTGTACCATGATGAGCAATCAGCGGCTCTAAACTCTGACAGTCATCGGATAGGCGTTTTTCAATGTCACCGCGTTTTTGACTTCTAAGCTGCTCGATGTTCATTTCGGCTAGAGCACGAACAATATGTTGACGCGTCTTTTGAATAATGTGATACGCGGCGAGATGGGCTTGCCAAACAGCAAAAACGTAAAAGCCATAACGAACTAGCAGCGCAACAACAAAAACAATCAAATAAGAGTCTGGGGGCTCTCCAGAAGCGATAGCATCAAGAGAGAGAAACAAGCAAAACCAAGGTACGACTTCAACAATACTAGCAGCAACCGCACTCGCCAAAGAAAAGGCGACCTGACGTTGCTCACTCTGTAACATGGCCTTAAATGCCGTACCACGATTCATCTTCTTTGACAGTAACATATATACTCCCGACAAATGGAGAGCATTGTCAGCCAGTTTTTACTTCTCGACTAACGCAATAAGTCCTAAAAATAGCGATATTGGTCTTTACTCACTAACCTCAATTCTGTTTAAGCTTAATGCAGCTAAATAAAGTATGTTTTACGGCACAAATTTCGTTTTCAGGGATGAAAACGCAAAGCTTATAAGGACATATCACAGCGTTTTAGCAGGAAAATATACTATGTTCGCTAATCCAAGATTGGGTTAACTATTTTCACCTTCATATGTACGTGACTACTAAGCAATATATCCCCAATCAACTTGAAGATGCATGTTTCAAGCATCTCAAGGTTGATTGGGTATAAAACCCACTTTGCGACATATTAGTTTCTAGCGGTCACAGCAACCCCGATTTTAGTAGTTAGCTGAAGGGATTCTTTTTTAAATTCAGTAGTATGAGCTTCACTTGATTGATTTGTTCTCATAAGTACCTCAATGATGATTGTACTTAGTAGAGTGTCTCAAAGTGGTGGCAGGGATCAATTGATTACTTAGCGCAGACCAAGGTATAGACTTTTCCATCTTCAAACAAAAAGTGCACACGCAGTGTCAATGCTGAGCCAAATAGTGCTTCGCCGCGCGCACATAGCTTAAAATAAGCCTCCCTCTTACTCATATCAACCCCTATCAGCATGGCGTCGCTAAATTCTAGGTACGTTTTCACGTAAGGGTAGACAGCTTTAAAAATGCTCTCTTTGGCAGAAAATATTAAGGTGGCAAACGCTGGCAATGAAAGCTGAGTCGCAGCGAGCAGCTTACGCTCTTTAGCACTGACAAACATGGGCATCAGCGAGCCCACCTGAGTTGCTGCAATCAGATTTTCCACATCCACCCCCAACAAACTCACCTTACTGGATGGGCGAATTATCACTATCGCCAGTTCATCAGTATGGGAGATACTTCCGCTCCAGCCGTGGGGCCAAACTGGCGCTCTGTGCTCTCCGATAGGAATATCAACCCCATCACAACCCACACTTTGCAGTGCGGCTAAGGCCACGGCTCTACCAGCAACAAATTCAGCCTTGCGTTTTGGTACCGCATGTTGCAAAGCATTAGGCAGAGTAACATTAAGCAGCTGCGCATGCTCATCGCGATAGGCTTGCACCTTAAAGGAACACTGCCATAGCGACTGTTCAGCCAAAGTTCGTACTTGTAGCTCGGACATATAAGTCATGTTCGTTGCTTGCCAAGTGGCACAATCAATGGCGTATGACTGACAGGATCGGCAATGATGACACTGTCTAAGCCAAAAACTTGTTTAACTAACGCCGCATCAACTAGGGTGTTAGGTTCACCTTGAGCAACGATTTTGCCATCCGCAAAAGCAATCAAGTGATCGGCATAACGGCAGGCTTGGTTCAAATCGTGCAACACCGCCACTATGGTATGTTGCTTATCTCGGTTTAGACTTAAAAACAGCTCTAACAAATCTATCTGGTGCGCCACATCCAAATAGGTCGTTGGCTCATCAAGTAAAACGATCGGCGTTTGCTGAGCCAGCACCATAGCAATCCAAACCCGTTGTTTCTGACCACCTGAAAGCTCATCTACTTGCCTTTCGGCTAGCTCAGTAACCCCTGTATCGGCCATGGCTTGAAACACCGCGTCTTGATCGGCAGGGCTCCATTGCTTGAATAACTGCTGGTGCGGGTAACGGCCGCGAGCCACCAGATCCACGACTCGGATCCCTTCTGGAGCTTGCGAGCTTTGCGGCAGTAACCCCAATGCTCTTGCTAATTCCTTGGCTGGCATTTGCTGGATATTTCTACCATCAAGGCAAACTTGCCCTTGGGCAGGCTTTAACAAGCGGCATAAGCTTCTCAGTAAGGTAGATTTACCGCAGCCATTCGGGCCAACAATAACGGTAAATTTACCTTGTGGAATAGTCAGTTCGAGATCTTCGCAAATCACTCGATTTTCATAGGCAAGGGTGAGGTGCTCTGCCTTTAACCGACATAACGTGCTAGGTTCAATCTCTGTGGATAGGCTCATAATTTTCTGATTTTATTCTAATATGCTTTGCTTGAGGTGACGATTAAGCAGAAGCGAAAAATACTTTTCAATACTGCTCAACCGCCACGTTTGATTATTTCATTATTGCACTTCGGCTAATGGCGGGGACTCCATCACCCGTTGCTTGATCGTACCCAGTAATTGCTCACCCTTAGCGGACTTAGCAAACTCAGTAAATAGCACATTCAATGTATCGCACAGCAATTTTACCTGAGCTTGGCTATAGTTTTCGGTCAGGTAACTCATCATTACCCGCAGCACTTGCTCTTCGTTCACTGTTTCTTCCAATACTTCAAACTGCAAACCTAAGCCGGACTCGCTTCGATCTGAATCGACTTGCTGGAAGTTAACCTTATCACCATTAGGCAATTCAAATGCACCACTGAATTTACTTTTGGCATGTAACTGAATAAATACTTCGAACATATGGCCGTCAACATCCGGCTCGCCCCCTACGAGGCCCTCTTCAATCAGGTCAATCGGGATATCACCATATGGCATAGATTCATTGATGGTATGTTTCACTTGAGCGACCAATTCTGCCACAGTATGGGCCCGATCAAAATCCACGAGATGCGCGACCACGGTAGTGAAATAGCCTATGGTGTCGTAGTACTCTACATCATGGCGACCGGACGCAGATGTACCAACAATCAATTTGTTAGGCGCGCCCACAGCATTGAGCGCAGCCGCAATGGAAGCATAAACAACATTAAACAATGAGGCGCTCTGCGCTTTGGCAAGGGCATATAACCCGTCCCTGACCTCATCCTCTATTTCCACGATAACCCAGCCGCCTTTCGCACCGTTTGGATCAGTGGGGGCTGATAAAGGGTGATGTTTCGGGAAAATAGGCGTCGACCAAGGCACACCTTTTAAGTTATTTAGCCAATAATCAAGGTGCGTTTGATGGGCTCCCGAGCTTCTTTGCATACGAGCATATTCGTGCATTGGCAGCGCCTCATAGCGCCAACTTGGCGACTTGCCTTGCACCCGCTGTTTATAGGCGAAATTCAGCTCATCCATCATCAGATTCACCGACCACTCGTCTTGTACTATGTGGTGGAATAAGAAAGATAAGAACTGTAGACCCGTTTCCTGACAGCGGATGAAGCGCACCCGCAATGGTAATTCCTGTTTTAAGTCAAACGGATGAATGGCCTCTTGCTTGAGAAATTCGTCTCTGTCGGAAATGTCACACTCCGCAGACGTCCAATACCATTTATAACTATCAATTTCAGTGGCATCTACCACTCGCTGACAAGGTAGCCCATTGTCTTCATAGAAGTGGCTGCGCAAACTGGCGTGTCGGATCAGCAGATCTCGGCACGCCTCACCAAAGGCAACTTCATCCAACTCATCTAAGAAACGCAATACAAACGGCAAGTTAAAAATCGTATTCAAACCAAACTTGGCGTATTTAGGAATCGCCTTCCACAGTGAATTTTGTGCCAGTGATAAGGGAGCGATGTTGGAGCCCACCTCAGTCAAAGCCGTGGTTGCTTGCGCTGTTTCAGTGACTTGCAACACGGCTTGCTCAGCCAGTGATTGTGCCGTTGGATTGCCGAACAAATCATTGATATTGATGGCAATGCCATGATGGGTCAGCAATCGACCGATTACCCTGGTGGCGATCAGGGAGTGTCCGCCAAAATCAAAGAAATCATCCGTAGCTGTCATATCGTCTGTGGCAAGGGCTTCCTTAAACTCAGCTAATATCAGCTCAACGACAGCCCCTAAGCTAGGCACAGCAGCTGGTGGGTTGTCTTGTTTGTTAGCGAGTGAAGGTGCATCGGGTTGGATTTTGCTGGCATGTTTAGCTAATTCCGCCGCGGTACGATAGGTGAATAAGTCGGCAATGGCGACTGCTATGCCGTGATCTTTCAACAGTCGACCAATCACTCGGGTGCCTATTAAGGAATGACCACCAAAATCGAAGAAGTCATCGTCTTTGCTCATTTCATCGAACGTCAGTGCACTGCGAAATTCGGCCAAAATAGTGTCTACAATGAAGTGATCTTGAACATTTTTTTGCTGCGGCAGTATGGACTCAGCTTTACTCTGTCCTTGCGGCGCGGGTTTAACCACTCGTTCACCACCGATATAAGCAATAAACTGTTCAAATAAATACGCCGCTAGATGTGGCGATACACTTGCGCCAGTCACCCATTCGAAGGCAAGGTCACCATCACAATTAAGCCCCACTGCAAGGGTAAGTTCACATTTTGTTAGCCGTGGCGCAACCGGTAATTTCTTCGCCTCAATTTCTGTAAGGGACAGATATTGCGCAGGATCCACCAGCCAAGTAACCAGTGCCGCCGCGGTCTCTGGCGGTTCGGCTTCTAACAGCTTCGCCGAGCCAAGCTGAGATAGCACGTCATTGATGGCTTGCTCTAGGTGTGAGTCATTGTTTGTTAAAGTTAACTGGCTCAAACCTGATTCAATCATCGCGCCATTAATAGCAAAATTAGCCCGGCTAATGTCGCAAGGAACCAACACATTTAGGCTGTCTAAACCATTAGATTCGGTGATATAGCGGGCAAACAAAACAGCAGTAGCAGCAAGAATTTCAGCTTCACTCATCACTTTACCAAGGCGTTTTTCGTAACTATCTCTTTTGACAACCGTGGTAAATTTTCTGGGAATGGCGGCTTGTAAAAAAGCGGCTACGTCTTCGCTAACACCTGCTTGCACAATATCAATATCTTGGCTCACGCTTTGCAGCCAAGGTAAGTGAGATGCAGAGAGATCTGGTAATTTTTGTAACGGACTGAAGCCTATCACCTGACTGGACTGGCTTGGCTTATCAAGCGCGGCGAGACCATGATTATATAAGGCACTGAGTACTTCAAATATTTCTTGCCACGACAGTCCACCTTCAAGTATTTGGTGTGAAATTACGCCCAACACGATCTCTTGTTCACCACAAATATAAACTGTGAATTGGATCGGAGACTGACTTTCAAGGGCGAACGACGTGGCTTGTTTGGTTTGCAGGTGAGCGATAGCGTCGGCAACAGAATCTACCGCTTCGATGTTAATTGGTTGAGCAAGAGCATGACCTGGATATTTAAGTAATCCGGCATCCTCATCAAACTGATAACAAATATTAAGAGAAGGCACAAATTGAGGCAGCTTGTTCAGTGCTGCAACCAACCGCCCTATGTTGGTTTTGCCTGTGAAATGATATGCCGCTGCATATTGCATTGCGCCATCTTCATTATGCTGATGGTGCATCCAAACGCGCTCTTCAAAATCGGTTACTGCGCTGCCACGCCCACCCTGTCCTTGCCAGTGGTGCTGGTTATTCATCATGTTCCTTTCTCCTGGTCTGAAATCATTCAGAGCCATCCTGTATTGGAGCGTCAGCCCATCAACTCTGTATCAACACAGCGAGATGGGGCTTTAAATGCTTGGGTTGATTAAAATGAGTGGCTTACTTTATTCACAATAAACTTTAATGTAAAGCATTCTCATTATCATAATTTAAAGTATCTAGAACTGTCGCGAGCGTGTCAGTAACCAAATCAGATAAATACCGCCTACAATGCCCGTCATTCGGCCTATCGGCACACTGGCTTGAAACGGCAACCATTGGATCAGTACATCCGCGGCCAACACCAGCAATGCCCCCATCAATGCAGAGGAAAAAAGAGAAAGTGCTCGAGACTGCCTTAATCGGCTAACCAACTGAGGCGCCGCGAGCGCGATAAATGCAATCGGGCCCGCTGCACCAGTGGCAAACGCCGCCAACACCACAGCGAAAAAAATCATCGACAGACGAACTCGCTCAACGCGAATACCCAGCTGAGTCGCCATTTCATCACCCATTTCAATCATGGCTAAGGCGCGTTTTAACACCATCATAATAGGCAGCAACAACACAACCCCAATGAGCACGGGGTATACATGCATCCAGGTTCTAGCGTGCAAAGAGCCCGCCAGCCAAAGGTTCGCCATAATAGCGCTATCTAAATTCCCCTTAACCAGCATCAAACTATTCAGTGCGCTGAGAATCGACCCTATGCCAATCCCCGTCAGGATCAAGCGATAACCACCGACAACACCCGATTTGACAGCCAAGAGATAAACGATAATCGCCGTCACCACACCGCCAATAATCGCAGCCAGCGCAACTTCAAGCGCGCCTTGCTCAAACAGGACTATTTGCGCGATTGCTCCCGTTGCGGCCCCAGTGGTAAAACCTATCACATCAGGCGAGCCAAGAGCATTTCTTGACACCGACTGAAACACCGCACCCGATATGCCCAATGCCGCACCAACAAAAATGGCTGTCAGCACTTTAGGCAATCGTAT
This sequence comes from Motilimonas sp. 1_MG-2023, assembly GCF_030547455.1. Lineage (NCBI taxonomy): Bacteria > Pseudomonadati > Pseudomonadota > Gammaproteobacteria > Alteromonadales > Motilimonas > Motilimonas sp. 1_MG-2023. The sequence continues at coordinate 48,591 of NZ_JAUOPX010000007.1, forward strand.
ATTTAAGATGATCCGCTCTTTTACCCCACTTTCACCGACCCCAAGTATGGCATCCACCACTTGCAGCAATGAGATATTGAGTTTACCTAAGGTCATGGCGTAGGTGGCAAAAGCAGCAACCAAAAGCAACAAAACAAATGCGACAAGGATAGACAAAGGTTGATAAGAAATTGAAAATTGGCCTAGTCGCCAAACATGGCTCACGTTTGACGTTGGCAAAAAATAACGACTGTTCATAGCTGGGAGATCTTCCAACGCCTAACGAGAAACACAAAAAATGGCCCACCGATCAAAGCGATCATTATGCCGACACTAATCTCATTGGGATAACCAATAACGCGTCCCAACACATCGGCAACCACCGCCAAAGTCGACGCAATCAGCAAAGAAAATGGGATTAACCATTTGTGATCTGGCCCGGCAACAATACGGGCGATATGGGGGGCAGTTAACCCGACAAAACTAATTGGACCAGCGGCAGCTGTGGCAGCACCGGCCAAAATAACAATGGCCATAGCCGCAAAACACCAAATCTTAAGCGGGTTGACTCCAAGGGCTTGACCTATATCCTCACCCAAAGACACGGTATCGAGAGCCTGACTCAAACAAAATGCGATGACCAGGCCAACAGTAATTAACATGGCAGCAGGTATCAGCACATCATAACTACGCCCTTGAAAAGCCCCCACTGACCAGTGGCGATACTGCTCAAACACCATTTCGTGACTGTTAATCGTGAGCATATGAGTAAATGCTAACAACACCACAGATAAGGCCGTCCCTGCCAACACGACCCGAACGGGGTTGACCCCCTTATTGACACCGGCAAAGACAAAAACCCCCGCCCCCGCTATGGCCGCCCCTAACAAGCCAAACCACATAACATAAGCCATGTCATGAATACCGATAAATGCAATCGCTAGAACAACCGCTAAGGCAGCCCCAGCGTTAACGCCTAAAATCCCAGGATCAGCCAGCGGATTACGCGTTAACCCCTGCATAATCACCCCCGCCACACCCAATGCGCCACCCACAACCAAGGCAAGTAAGGTTCTTGGTATGCGCAAATGCACCACTAGCAAATGGTCGCTATTGGCAGGATCAAATGAAAAAATCGCCTCTAAGGTCACCGCAGCAGAAATGTAGTGCGTGCCAATGAACATACTAAGACAAGTAACCAGTAGTAGCAGTGCCATACCCGCCACTAGCCAAAACCGCCTTTGGCTCTTTCTTATCACGTTAAAGGTTGGTGTAGATTCTGCCATACCACTCATTACAGCCATCCCTTAAACATTAGCCAGCATGTTCATCTCGACCAAATAGTTTAACTATGTCATTAACGATTTCCGTGGCACTGTACATATCAATGCGAAAGGAGTTCTTCCCTAGAGCAAATACTTGCTTATTCTTAACCGAGGGCAAATTAACTAAAATTGGATCTTGCATAAAGCGTGCAGGACTGTTTCCACCCACTTCTAACAAAAAGGTTGTCTCAGCTTTAAGCTGGGGTAGTCGCTCAAAGTGGACGCGTAAAAAGTCAGCCAATGGGACGGTATTGTCATGCCATTGGCGATTTTGCACTTCCATTTTAAAGCCAAGCGCTGACAATAGTTCGGCATGCACTCCTTCTTCTAATGCAATATAGTTGGTCGCGCCCGCACCAAAATACGCCACGATATTGGCCTCGCCAGCCGGTATGTCTAATTTGTTTTTACTCTGTGCAACAAATTGTTCAAATTGACCAATTTTCTGCTTTGCCTGCATCTCTAAGCCCGTAGCTTCACCTAGCTTCATGGCCAAACTCTGCCAAGATTGTGAGGTGTAATCGACCACGATAGTGGGTGCAATTTGTTGAAATTCAGCAATTTGATCCCTCGCAGAATCCCCTCCATTCCAAGCCACCACGATCAAATCTGGCTCATACAGGTAGACAGATTCCAAATCGACACTACCCGCTGGCCATGCCTTTTCAACCTGGCGCTGCTCAGCTATGTCTGCCCACTGGCTAAAAAACTTACCTTCATAAGTTAAGGCGCTGGCAATCAAGGGAGCATCAATGGCGAGCAAGGTGCCGCTAATCGTGACAGACGTGGACAAAATTCGCATCGGTTTAGCAGGGATGACTGTTTGTGTTTCATCTACGTTAACAAATGTTCTTGGGAATGTGTCTTGTGAGGGGGCTGCGAAAGCAGCAGTGGACACTAAAGCCACCAACAAAATAATGGCTGTTAAAACTTTATTGATTTTCATTGCTCTGCTTGGCTTCCGTTCGTCTGCGATTGATGAAATTAAGTGTATTTTTCAACCTGGGTTATTTGAAACCGCCCACTTAACACAACTGATAAACTGTATGATAACTATTATCATACATAACAATCAAGATAATCCTACTTTGTGTTACGGGCTGAACAGGTGATGGAAGTTCATGAATTTTCAAACCTAAATTAGATATGCCTATTTGGTTTGTAAATGATCACGGCGAGCTCAAACATCTATTTAGATGATCTCGTTAAAGGGCAATTGCTGCCGCAATCATAAGATTAAGCCAAACGCTGCCTAGTAAAGTATGTTTTATAAATAACAAGATCCCCCACCTAAGCCCCTCTGAATATTAAGTATCAAAAACAGGAGGGCTAAGAGGGTTCAGCATTTTAAAATTAGATTATTTAAACGATGAAGCTGTTGCTGCTAGCCTAACACCACTGCCGCAACTTCTTTTACGTTTCGACATTTTATCAACTTGTGCGCCAGTACCTTACGCCCAAATACACGGCCAAGTTCAGCGGCTACCCCTTTGAGGTGGGACGGCTTTAATCCTAACGAAAGTAATGCGCTTTCTTCATCAAAATCTGCACGTTGTTGACCTGTTGCTTGTTCATACGCTGCAATTATCGCGGCAATGTTCGTTCTTGTAACGTTAGTTGTAACAAGGTTAGTGATGAGATCACCCGTTGTGGCTACTGTGCTGTTTGCTGCGCCATTGTTAGGTTTAACTGATCGAGCAGCCACTTGTTGTTCAGGCTTGGCTTGAGTCATTGCATTCACTAATAACTCTAGGGCTTGGATGCGATCGAACTTACCGTTTCTCGATAAGGGAAGTTGTTCAAGTTCAAGCAGCTGTGACGGCACATGCGAGTTGGGTAAACATTGCTGAGCAAACTCTCGTATCTCGGCGGCGCTGGCGGATAGGCCCTCGGCCAAGGTGTAAATTGCGCCAAGGGCGATATCGCCATTGCGCTCGGTATAGTCCACGATCAAGACTTGCTCTATCAAAGGGCAAAGGTTGAGCTCTTTCTCGACATCCGGCAACGAAACACGCACCCCTCTTACCTTGACATAACCGTTAACTCGGCCAGCAAAAATGATGTTACCATCTTCACGGTAGTAGCCCAAGTCACCGGTTCTAAAGGCTCTGACCGGCTTGCCTTGGTGGTCCATAATGGTGACAAAATCCGTTTGGGTAAGCTCGCCGTCGGCTAAATAGCCAGATGCCAAGTTCACCCCAGCCGTCATGATCCGACCGACCACGCCTTGTGGCACATGCTTGCCTAGGCCATCCATAATGTAATATTGATTGGCAGGAAATGGCTTGCCGTAAGGGATCACTGTTTTGTCTTGGTCGGTGATAAAGTGCCAAATGCTCCAAATCGTGGTTTCCGTTGGGCCACCAATAGAGACCAGCGTGATGTCTTGCGGCAACGCTCTAAGCTCGTCGATGGTTTTAGGCTTAACATAATCGCCGCCCTGACACACCAGTCGCAGGGATTTGAGCTTTTCCCCTTGCATACAAGCCAGTAGCATTTCCATTAAGGCCGGTACCGATTGCCAAATAGTAATGCCGTGCTGCTCCACCAACTGATTCCATCTGATCGCATCTTTTTCTTCGCCCGCGGCTGGCAAGACCAAGGTCGCTCCCGAGGAAAACGCCGCAAAAATATCGAATACCGAAAGATCGTGATGAAATGGCGTAACACACATCAGCACATCGTCAGACGTTATCTGCCACGCCTTGCAGGTTTCGCCAATCACATTCGAAGTGGCGCGACTGTTGACCACCACGCATTTAGGTTTGCCCGTGGTGCCCGAGGTATAAAGGTAATAAGCGCCCTGCTCACTTTGGCTAAGCTCAACCAAGACTTGCTGCGAAAGCGGTTCATAGGTTGATGTAACGCTTTGCAGCAGCGAAGCATAAGTGACGGCGTTGGCCCGCGTTGACGGCGCCAATGTCACCACTCGACTAGCATTACAATTACTGAGTAAGTAGTCCAAGCGCCCCTCAGGTGACGATGCATCAATCGGCACCCAGATAATGCCAGATAGAGAACAAGCTAAGGTCACCACCAAATGCTCTGGGCTTTTTGGTAAACAAATTGCCAGCACATCGCCTTGCCCTAAGCCTAAATGGGCTAAGTGTTGCATCACTTTATGTACATCGGCGCCAAAGTCTTGATAGCTAATTCGGCGTTCACCACAAATAATCGCGATATCAGTGCTGGCGTTTGCGCCTAGGTTATCCGCTATCTTGGCTAAAAACTGCGAGCAGGCAAATTCGTTGCTATCGCGGTTCAGCTTGTAGTGGTCAAGGTTAAGCACCTGATGGGAAGCAATCGCAAAACTCTGGGTTTCACATAAGGTTTGGATGTGGCGCTCAATAGCTTCTAGGATTGCCACCACCACACGTTGCTCTAACGCCTCAACGGCAAAGTCAAAGCTTAATACTAGGTTCTTGTGCTCATCGAAATTAAGCCGGATATCTAAGGCAACCTGAGGGGTCTGCGTGATGCCATCAAAGAAGACTAAGTCGTCTTGGGCCGATAAGGTATGCCAAGCTAATCCGTTGGTCACCACAACGGGTAACGCCAGTGCGGTTGAGCGCGCATTGATCAGCTGGCGGTTGATATCAATGCCTGAAAAATCAAGGTGCTCCAGTGCTTCTAACATGTCATTTTGCATGCCTTGCGCGCGCGCTAATAAGCTGCCTTCGTTCTTGCGGTATTCTAACATCACAAAGGTCGAATCATTACCTAACGGGCGCTCGCTTTGTGGAATGGCAACGGGAAAACCAACTCGCATCTCTTGTTCTGAGGTCCAATAAGAGATGCCTTCAAGGATCAACGCCGACAGCGTCGAGTTTAAAAACAAGCTATGAGTTGCCCCCACCATGGTCAGTTGGGTTAATAGCGACTTTTCAATCACGATACTTTCACGCTGATAGCGCGACCCTTTAATCTGATCAAGGCGCTGTTTCCAAGGCAGCGCTGGCGGCGCGCACTCAGGGTTCAGCTTATTGAGCCAATAGGCTTCATCCGCCTGTCGCTTGGCACTGTCCGTTGCTGATTTCATCCCTTGGCCACTGGCTTGAGCATTGGCAAAGCTTGCAGCTAAACCATGGCCTTGCTCACTGTCTTTTTGCAATAGCTCGGATAAAATAAGTGAGTGAGTGCGGCCATCGACAATCAGCGCATCAAAGCTGGTAAACACTAAGGTTTGATAAGCTAAATCCGATGCGGGCAGTTGGATCACTGTCACCGACCAAGGCGACTTAGACAACTCGTGCTTGGCATGACTACTGGCTTGACGGATCGACTGTACCTGTTGCAACGCGGCGTCAATCGTTAAATGTTGCAGGTCATGGCACTGATAATTGAGCGCGGGCTCAGCCGATACATATTGCACTAATTTAACGTCATCTATGTAGGTGCGCAGGGCTGAGTATTTGGCCACCAAATGTTGCAGGCGCATTTCCACCACACTCGGGTCGATTTGGCCGCGATATTCCCTAAATTCATGCATCGCGCAGCCGCCCATCGGGATATGAGTCGAGCGACCAAGCAAATAAGACTTTTGCAGCTCGGTTAATGGCTTAGGATCCGAACTCGGTAATGGCAACACAGGACAAGCAAAGCCAAGCTTAGCCAAGGTGTGCTCTAAGGTGTGATGTATGCTTTGCGGATCGCCAGCCAAGGCTTGCACCATGGCGATAAACTTGTTGAACAAGGTATCGACAAAACCGTCAGGAAAGACGTCCATACGCACATCCCAGTTAACAAAAATACCGTCATAAGCCGGCGCAATCTGCGCATCTAAGGTCACCTGCGCACTTTGCGAAATCACCCAGTTCATCTTGCCAAATGCCTGCGTCACCTCATCAGCAAACAAGTTATCACCCGCTATGTCCATGCCCGAGGTAAAGACGATAGGTGATGCTTGCACCGCGCCGTGCAACCGCGATAGATCACGCATCACCGCAACCCCTGAATAACTTTCGTGATTAAGTAATTGATTTAATTGATTTGCAGTGCGACGACACAGCTGCAGGGTTGATTCCTGAGCGCGTAAACTGGCACTGTAAATCAACAGATTGGAAAAGTCGCCTATGGTCAAATCCACGTCTTGGGTATAAAAGCCGCGATGGAAAGTCGGCACATTCAAACGAAAATTAGGCTTATCGCAGGCACTGCCCACGGCTTGCGAGAATAAAGCTAAAAATAACTGGGTTAAAGTAAGATGATGCTGCTTGGCTAGCCCTTCGATGGCCGTTCTTTCTGCAGTCGTGAACAAATGAGTAAAGCGCTGACTATGGCCATGTTGGCGATCTATACTCTCACTCACATAAGGCAAGCTTGGGGCATCGGCCACCTTGGCTAATTGCCCTTGCCACCATTGTTTGTCCACTTTCCTTTTCGCAATCAAGTAGCAGTCTGCCGCTTGCTGGGCTAAATAGTCAAAAAAAGAAACCCCAACTGGCGCTTCGCTGCCTGCCGCTGGGTCGTGATAGAAACGCGCCAAGTCAGCGACTAAGATGCGAAAGCTTTGCGCATCAACGGCCATCATATCCACATCGATATGCAAACGACATTGCCCGTTTGCATGGCGCGTCAAGCTAATTTGCGCACCTTGCCCTTGGCTCAAATCCAATTGCTGGTCAGTCATGGATACGCGCTTATTACTCAAAAAGGCGCACGTGTCTTCTGGTGAGAGGTGCTCAATATCATCGACCATGAGTTGATGAATCGAGGACAAAGGCGCGATGGTTTGCTGACCTTCTGGCGTTATCTGCATGCGCAACATGGGATGCTGAGTGAACAGTTTAGTAACGGCCTGCGCTAATCTAATTTGATCTAGGTGCTCACTATCAAACTCGGCATAAATATGGGCTGCTATCCCCCCCATAGCTTGGCCTGATTGTCTGCCTACTAAATAAGCAGCTTGTATCGTTGTCAGTTCTCTCATTTTTATTTCCAACATGTTTAATCCATTAAATGCACTTTTGATGCGCCACTGTTTACGTCACTAAACTAGGGCTATTAATGATCCAGCGTTGCGCCGCCATCAATACGCAGGTCGTGTAAGGTGATATGGTTAGCCGCATCAGACATCAAGAACAATATTGATTGCGCAATGTCGGCTGGCTCAGCGATTTTATTAAGGGGAATACCTAATCGAAACTGCTTGGCGTCGCCAGCAATCACCTGCTCTTCACCGTAGTTTTCGTGCCACAGCTTTAGTTGCATTTCGGTACGGGTTGAACCCGGACTGACAAGGTTACAACGGATCCCTAATGGCGCGAGTTCTATCCCCATTGACTTGACCAACATGTGCAGCGCCGACTTAGATGCCGCATAAGCCCCCATATTGGCTCTGGGTGTATTGGCGGCATTGGAGCCAACGACCACAATATTGCCTTTGCGGCGTAACTTCATGCACTTTGCCACCCCTTGCATGGCGGCTAGAACGCCAAACGAATTAACCATAAAGGTTTGTTCTATTTGTTCTGATGGCATATCACACAGCGATCCAAGGTGAAGAATGCCTGCACAGCTAACTAGGTGATCGAACTCACCCAACTCTGTCACCCATTGAGCAATACGCTGTTTCACCTGCTCAGGCTGTGACAAGTCCAGCTTTGCCACCCTAAGTTGCCCCGGATACTGCGCAGCAAGGACAGCGCTGTGACTGGCTAGCAATTGTTCATCAATATCCGTTGCCAGCACCTTGGCCCCCGATTGGAGTAAATGCTCTAGGGTACTAAACCCAATACCTTTGGCAGCACCTGTTAATAACACGTGCTGCTGTTTAAGAAACTTTTCCATGTGTGAGATGAACCGCCTAAATAAAAACCAACTACCTGCTGCCTGGCGCGAATAAATATCCAGCCAGGCTAAAACCAAAAGATAAAACCTAATAACAATTATTATCATTAGCATTTATCAAAAAGTAAATGTAATCTTACTGACCAAAATAAGCAACCCGATGAAGTGCACAATCCATTAACCATGTTTGAGGGTGATTGTGCAGCGTCATCACGATCTATATATCAAGAGGGATCTGTTATGAAACGTGAAGTGATTGGCTATTCAAAAATGGAAAGTGAGCTTTTGGATAATGAGCTAGCGTCTTCTCCATTCTTCTTCGCTTCTCCTAACAACACTATGCTAGGTAAAGGCATTGAAATGGAATGCCACCAGCCTATTGCATTTTCAGCATTAGCTGATAAAGCGAATGCTATGCTACAGGACGCTAAAAAGTCTGAATCCGATAACCCGGTTTTGTTTGGTATTGTGCCATTTAATGAAAAAAACCCGACCAAATTCATTATTCCCGAGCAGTTGTTCGTATCGAGTAGCACCCGAGCCTTGCGCCAAAACGCACTTACGCCAGCCAATGCTCGCGTGATTTCTTCGCCAAGTGGTCATCATTACAAACAAGGCGTATCCGATCTAATCAATTTGTTTGCTCATACCGAGCTTGCCAAGGTCGTCCTTTCACGCACTATCGACGTGGCAACAGACACAGATATCCAGCAGCAAACACTGCTACGTAACCTTTTATCTATCAACGCGAAAGGCTATACCTTTGCAGCCAATATCAGTGCCGAGCAAAAGCTGATGGGAGCCAGCCCTGAGCTGCTGGTGGCAAAAAAAGGCAGTCATCTCATTTCTAATCCGTTGGCTGGCTCTCGCCCACGCTCTGATTCAGATGAACAAAATCAACACGCCATTAACTCACTGCTCAATACCAGTAAAGATCTACACGAACACGGTTTAGTGGTTGAAGAAATCGAACGGATCATGAGTAAGTATTGTTACAATTTGTACACGCCTATGGTGCCGTCGGTGATCGAAACCAACACTATGCTACACCTTTCAACTGTGCTAGAAGGACAAGTCAATGATCCCGCTATCAACGTGCTGAAGGTCGCCGCTGAGCTTCACCCTACCCCTGCGGTTTGTGGTTACCCAAGAGAAAAAGCTTATGAGGCCATCAGCAAACTGGAGCAATTTGATCGCGGTTATTTTACTGGCATGGTTGGCTGGTGTGATTCAAGAGGCAACGGTGAATGGGTGGTGACCATCCGCTGCGCTGAAGTACAAAAGCGACAAATTAAAGTGTTTGCTGGCGCCGGTATAGTAAATGGCTCCCACCCACAAAGTGAACTAGATGAAACAGGCGCTAAGATGGGCACCATCCTCACTGCGGCCGGTATCCAACTAAACGATCTACTGACGGCTTAGGTGAAATAATGAGTGCGGATAAACAGTTAGATTTAACTAGTTGGCCAGCACCTCTGGCCGCACAATACAGAGCATTAGGCTACTGGCAAGACAAGACGTTATTTGACCATTTTCAGCACACCGTGAGCCAATTCAGTGGTGCCACTGCGCTTGTTTGTGGTCAACGCCAGTTTAGCTACTTACAGATGGCTGAACAGGTGTCGCAACTGGCGTCAGGTTTCCAGTCGTTAGGGCTCAACCAAGGTGACAATGTAGTGCTGCAGATGACTAACGTCGCCGAGTTCTATTTTTGTTACTTTGCGCTTTTACAAAAAGGCATTCGCCCTGTGTTAGCCCTGCCCGCGCACCGTTTTTCTGACATCGCTTATTTTTGCCAACATGCACAAGCGAAAGCTTACATTATCGATGGTGAGCCAGCGGGTTTCGACTATCAAGGATTAGCCAAGCAAGTGTTAGCACAAAGTAATACGCTGCAACACATAGTGGTTCGCGGTGCGCCTGAAAACTTGCAAGATCAGAGGTTCATTGCCTTGGAGGATATCAAAGGGCAAGCGGATCATAGTCAGACGGCAACGGCATCAGATTTGGCTTTTTTTCAACTTTCCGGAGGCACAACAGGTACGCCAAAGCTGATCCCTCGCACCCATAATGACTACGCTTATAGCGTGATAGGCAGTAATCTCATCTGCCAATTTGATACCCACACGCGCTACCTTTGCGCCCTGCCAGTCGCACATAACTTCCCGCTCAGCTCTCCGGGTGCTTTAGGGGTATTTTTTGCAGGAGGAACCGTGATCCTAACGCAAGACCCCACACCAAAATCGGCATTTAAGCTTATTGAAGCGCATAAAGTAACGGTATCGGGCTTAGTTCCCCCCCTAGCATTGCTCTGGATGGAGCAGGCGCAATCGACTCAATATGACCTTTCAAGCCTAGAATTAATTCAGGTTGGTGGCGCCAAATTTAGCGAAACAGCCGCTAAAGCACTGCCAAACAGGCTTGGCTGCCAGCTACAACAAGTGTTTGGCATGGCTGAAGGGCTCGTTAACTATACCCGACTAGATGATCCAATTGAGATAATCGTGTCCACCCAAGGCCGGCCCATTTCAGTCCATGACCAAGTCAAGGTAGTGGATGAAGACGGGCACCCTGTGGCGGTGGGTGAAGAAGGTTTTTTACTGACTCAAGGTCCCTACACCATTCGCGGCTATTACCAAGCCCCCGAGCACAATCAGCACTCGTTTGATCAGCAAGGCTTTTATCGCACCGGCGATATCGTCAAACTCACGGAAGACGGTAATATTATCGTCACCGGACGCGATAAAGATCAGATCAACCGCGGCGGTGAAAAGATAGCGGCAGAAGAAGTCGAAAACCAACTGCTACGCCACGAGGGCGTGCATGATGCGGCGTTAATCGCAATCCCAGATAGCTACTTAGGCGAACGCAGCTGCGCGGTGATAGTGAAGGTTGCAGGCGTTGAAGTTAACCCGATAAAACTCAAATACTTCCTTCGTGACAACGGCCTAGCCGACTACAAAATTCCCGATCTAATCAAGTTTGTCGATGCCCTACCGAAAACCTCGGTCGGTAAGATAAATAAGAAACAGCTGAGAGAGGAATATGCGCGGCTTTGAGCCCGCCTTGCGGTATACAATATCTGTGAGGAACGCAGTTAATCCCTTAATCATGGATAAGGGTTTAACTGCCGCTTTGAAGCAAGAGCTATTCGTCGACAGTGTAGTGCCGCCAGTTAAAGTAGGCTTCACCAGCCAAACTCAACATGGCTAAATCTTCTTTTGTGTCACCGTAGGCATATATTTTTTCGTACTGCCCTAGTTCAAACTTAGAATGGATCAATTTCGGCTTATTTGCACAACTACAGTCACCATTGACATAACGTCCAGAAAACCGACCACGGTCAACTTCAAGCTCACTACAAACGAGGGAAAACCCATTTTTAGTACACCAAGGTTTTAAATACACATCGAGTGATGCAGACACGATAACAATTTTATCGCCATTCTTTTTATGCCAATTCAGCTTTTTTATAGCCACTTCTCTAAGGTATTTCGGCACAATATCCTCGGCATATTTCTCCCCAGCAGCTACGATTTCATCAACATTCCGGCCAAAGAAGGCCACAAAGCTAGCAATGGTTCTCATTCTAGGGGCCGATATAACACCCAGTTTATAAAGGATAAAAAAGGGTGGCAGCACTATTTTTCCCAGTAGTGCTCTTCGCTTTGTTCCAGATAAGTGCAGAAACTTGGTGTACATATCTGCATTCGTGATCGTTCCATCGAAATCAAACAGTGCAATATTCAACGTTCGCCTCCCTAATGACAAACCGCAGCTCTGGTAAATGTAAAACCTCACCAGCGAACCATATTTAGACTATATAAAGTCTAATGATTGACTTATTATCATACTACCTATAGGATAATAAGTATCACTAGGATGACCAGCTAGTGATAAACCAATTAAATGCACGGTGATATGACAGTATTGGATCCGAGCAACTGGAGGACACGCGAGATGCGTATAGAAACAATAAGTTATTTGAAAAAAAACGCAGCCAACTTGGCACTTGAAGAACCCATGACAATTACACAAAATGGCAAACCAGCCTATGTGATAGAGTCTTACCAAGAAAGAAAAAAAAGAGATGAAGCAGTCGCACTGCTCAAGTTAATTTCTTTCTCAGAAGAAGACGATAAGAACAACCGTGTGATGACAAGTGAAACCTTCAAGGAAAGATTGGCCAAAAGAAGATCTCAACTTGGAGAGAATATTGATGAGCCAAGAAGTGCGAATTGAATATACAGAAACGTTTGAACAGCTGACAAACAACTTAATTAGTTTTATGGCTCATCACATGGAAGAAGATAAAGCCATAGAAAAAATACAAGCAACAATTGAACATTTTGAAGATCTTGTCAAAGAGAACCCCCTAGCAGTCCCCTTGTCGCTCACACTATTAGACCTTGGCATAAAAACCATAAGAGAATATAAATACAATGGATTGCGCATCTTGTATAAAGTAAAAGAGCAAGAGATGACAACAATACAATGCAGCGTCATCATCTCACAACGACAAGATATAGAAAGAGTGCTTGTAGACCACTGTATTCTATATAAATAACGAAAATATAACGTGCTTTAAGAAGTTAGACGCCCACCAAGCGGCATAGGCTGGTGCAGCATCGCGGCATCACTGCCGCTCCTAGTTTTTTCAACATTATCAAAGATTAATACTCTGCATCCATCACGTCGTGGCGCTCTTGATGGTAGGCTTCTTCGTCTTTGCCGCGTTTCCAGTATGGAATGGCATACATGCTCTTTCTCGCTAGTTTGTATTCATCTTTGAGCAATTTACGACAGGCAATCACGCTGGCATTTTCACCGGCAATAAACGCCGATAGGGTTTGCGCACCCTCGGGCTTAGCTAAGCCGCTGATGGCATTACTTAACAGGTATTGATCGCTGTTGGTGTCTCGCACTAACCATTGCAGTGTTACGCCTTGAGGATGGGCGATGTCATGTTTATCGGCAATATCCTCAAGCTCAATAAAGGCGTAACCTTGGGAGTCTGCTGGCAAGCTTTCCAGTAACGCGCTGATAGCGGGCACAGCGGTCAGATCGCCGGCAATAATGTGCCAATCTGCTGGTTGGATCAGAGGCTCTGGCCCTGCAGGGCCAACCAAACCTATTTGCGAGCCTGCTTGCGCTTTAAATGCCCAACCACCGCCGGGGGCGTCGGTGCCATGAATAACAAAGTCGATATCCAGCTCGTTGGCATCGGCGCGGTATTTTCTGACGGTGTAAGCTCTGGGCACGGGCTTATGCTCGGGCCAGATGATGGTTTCACCTTCACGGTACGGCAGCTGCAAGATGCCGCTTTCTCGGTTAGGGAAAAACACCTTAATATGAGTCCCATTTTGATCTTCAGGAAAGCCCTTGAGGTCTTCGCCTGTCACGGTAACGCGCAATAAGTTTTTAGACACCGGCTGCTTACGAACAAAGTCCAGCAACATAGGATAGGTACGCTCGTTGTTATCGCTCATCATTTTACCTTTTTGAATTTGCTGGTTAAGCTGATACTTGCTCTTGCTGAGTGGTGAGGGTTGCTTCGATGGCATGCCACCATTCTTGCAACGAAACCGCCTCAATTAATTGCGCAAACGACACGTTCGCCCCTTGTTTGTTCCATTTTTCCACCAGCGTCATGGCGCGCATCGAATCTAGCCCCATAAACATTAGGTTTTCGTTTACATCTATATCGTTAGCATCGACACCTAAGGTATTAGCGACATCGAATTGCAATACATTTAGGCTTAACCCCCCCCCTTTGGCAGCACTAACTTCAGCCACCGCTTGATCTAAGGTTTTAATGCTACCTGCTCTACCCGCCACGTAATTTAAGGTGTGAAGATGGTCTTGGCGTGTGAAGTCAGCAATGGCGTCACCGATAACAAACGGCTGCACATCGTACATAAAGGCATCTAATGCGGTCGATAAGATACCTATGTGGCCGTAAATACCCGAAATGATTAGCTGGGTTTTGTTATTTTCGCGCATGTACTCAAGTAGAGGCGTTTTTTTAAAGGCGCTGTAACGCCATTTAACGAACTCAATATCGTCTTGCTCTGGCGCCAATGTGGCCACTACAGGCGTATGATCGCCATTTAAACCTGGCCCCCAAAAATCCGTTAATAAGGCGCGGTCTTTTGGGTCTTGATTGGCGGGTTGAGCGGTATAAACCACAGGAATACCCGCAGCTTTGGCTTGTTTTTTAAGCTCTTGAATATTCGTTAAAATATCCGCCATTGGCGCGGCATTCAGCTCATAATATCCAACAAAATACTCCTGCATATCGTGGATCAGCAGCACGGCTTTACTTGGCTCAATTTGCCAATTGGCTGTGTTAGTTGGAAACTCGGTGTGCGTTGGCAAGTCGTAACTTGCTATTTTTGGTATCGCCATTCGTAATTGTCCTTAATACTTTCATCAGCGCCGGTTCATGATGCAGCCTGATAAATCAAATCTTGTGTGCTCAGCAACTAAAGTAAAAATGTGAAAACAGAGCAGCGAAATGCGCTCGTTGCTACCCCAGCTGATAATGTAAAATCGTAAAATCAAGTGACGGCATTGTCGGGCTCGGCTAGCCCTCTTTCGGCACGCCAATGTTTAATTTGCTGGTTGATGTACCAATCTATGATGTTGGTAAACAAGTTTTCGACATACTCGGCCGACATACCGGCTTCTTCGGCCCACTGCTTTCTGTCTTGCAACATCACTACCACGCGCTCGGGCGCAGGAATACTCTGTTCATCCGGCTTAAATTGGGCGGCGGCTTTGACATAGCCCATGCGCTTAGCGAGGATTTGCACGATTTCTTTATCGAGCGTATCTATCCCTATCCGAATATCATTGAGGTTTTCACATGCTTCTGGTTTCTTTAAAGATGACACGTTAGTTTCCTTTAATCTTATTTCCCTGATGCAACTTAAATTTGTGTATTGACCCAAGGGCTTCCGTCTGGACCTAGTACGCGCTTTTTGTCAATTTTTCCCACCGCGGTTTTAGGCAAGCTAGGCACTATATGCAGCTCATCGGGCAACTTGAATGAGGCCAACCCTTGCTGCTTGAGAAAGCTGCGCAATTCTTGCAGCGTGGGAGCAAGGCTTTTTTTGACCAAGGCAACGCCAATTTTTTCGCCTAAATGCTGATCGGGCACAGCCACTACCGCCACTTGTGCCACATTCGGATGCATCAGCAATTGTTCTTCTATTTCGTCGGTGGCAATACATTCGCCGGCGCGGTTAACCACATCTTTGATCCGACCTGTCACCACGATATAGCCGTTTTCATCTAAGATGGCGCGATCGCCACTGCGGTAGAAGCCCTCTTGGGTAAAGGCACGCGCATTATGTTCTTGAGCGCGATAGTAGCCTCTTAAGGTATAAGGGCCCCGCGTAAGCAGTTCACCTTCTTCGCCTAACTCAACGGGAGCGCCTTCGTCATCGACAATGCGAACCTCATCCCACTGACTGACTGGCCGCCCTTGCTTAGCGGCAATTAACTCTTCGTCATCATTCAGGCGCGTACAGGCGATCAAACCTTCCGCCATGCCAAAAACTTGCTGCAAGGCACCGGGAAAGACTTTTTGCACCGCCAACGCATCGCTGTAGGCTAGCTTGGAACCGCCAATTTGCATCACTCGCAAACTGGAGGTATCGGCGTTTTCCCACTCCTTGGCCGCAGTCCATAGCTGTGCCAACGCAGGGACTAATGCGGTCGCCGTTACCTTGTCTTGCTCGATCACTGCAAAACAATAATCCGGGCTAGGGTTAGCAGTGAAAATCACCTTGCCACCCACCTGTAGCGCCCCCAATAAGCCGGGGCAACCTAAGGTAAAATTGTGCGCCGCAGGCAATACAGCGAGATAGACTTCTTCACTGGAGAAGTCACTGGCAGCGGCACAACTTTGGATATTAAAGCGGTAGTCGTTGTGGGTTCTAGGGATCAACTTAGGCAGGCCTGTGGTGCCGCCTGACACTAAAAACAAGGCAGGGTGCTCGGGAGCTGATGCGACGGGAATAAATTGAGCCGCATTACCTTGAGGCAAGGTTGAATACTTGCCCGCCTCGCCAGCGATATAAATATGACTTAATTGCTGTTCAAATTCGCGGCTTAAGGCATCGGCAATGTTCAAGGCTTTGCCGTCGTTGTCTAAATTAGAGCCAAAATAAGCTTTAGCGCCAGCCAACTTGATAAAGTGGCTAATTTCGGCAATGCCATGAGCAGGCAGCGCCAGCACGGGTACTAAACCCGCACGTTGTAAGGCAAAAAATACCTTAGCAAAAGAAAGACTATTGGCAATCTGGAAAACAACCCGATCTCCAGCTGTTAAACCGGCGTCTTGTAAACCCGCCGCCATTTCGTCTGCAGCTTGCAACAAATCGGCATAGGTTAATGCGCCACTGGGATCCGCTACCGCCGTTTTAGTCGGATGCCTTGCAACGCCTTCACTTAAAATTCCCCATAGTGGTGTGTTTTGCCAAATGTTGGCATCACTAAATTTCTTGGCTTGATGGGCTGGCTGATCCACAAAGCCGTCCAACAGGCCATGTTGAACCGTATTCTCCTTCAACGCAGTTTCCATGTTATTCCCTTTTATAATTGGCGTATGCAGTTAAGAGGCCATCCCTCCTTCCGCTTGGGGCTGCAATGGGTGCTTACCCACAAAAACGAATAACAATGATAATCATTTGTATCAAACAATCAAGTAATGATATTGTGTACCGCGAATTTGAAGTCACTATTGGAAGTTTTGCTTCCGAACAACAAGGAAATGATTTTGTCAAAGCAAGAAGCGAATATTGATTTGTTAACCATGGTCAGCCAGTTACTCAATGTGCCTGCCGAATCGGTTACCCCCGACGTGAACCTAATTGAACTCGGCTTAGACTCCATCAGCATGATGCGCCTAACGGGCCAGCTGAGAAATGCGGGGTTAGACATTAACTTTGCTCAGCTAATGGCGAACCCTACATTAACTTCATGGCAAGCCATCATCACATCAACTGAAGCAGGCTAGACATTTACTTTGTTTAGCTAATGGCGAACCCTAAATTAGCCTCATGGCAAGCCATCATCACTTCACCTAAAGCCACGGCATAACATCCAAAATCTATTTAAAGCAGCTCAGCTAAATCACTGAGCTGCTTTTTTATGCCAAAAAAACGCCCTGCTCTAGGCAAGGCGTTTTTAGGCTGGTTCTAACTGATTAGAAATAAAGTTCTACCGAACCACCAAATAGTCGAGGCTGCTGCTTGGTTAATACACCACGGAAGTTGTAGATATCGTCGTTTGAATCAAATAAGTTGGTTGCAAACAGCGCAACACGACCATGATCAAATACATAAGCTAGTTGAGTGTCAGCAACCCAGTAAGCATCGATTTTTTCATTGCTAGTGTTTTCAACATCGGTAAAGTAGCCACCTGTGTAACGTGCGTTACCACTGAGCTCAAAACCCTCAGCGATGGTGTACAAGGCACCAATGTTAGCAGTGAGAGAAGGTGCTCGAGGTAGTTCGTTTGACTCGCCCGTTGGCGACTCAAAGTGAGTTTTCAGCAAACCAACACCTGCAAATAGCTCTAAGTTATCGGTAGTAAACCAACGACTGCCAAGCTCTGCACCGTAGGTGTAGGCACCATCCACGTTATCTACACGCACATCACCATTGAGGGCAGTTTGTAGCACTTGGTAGTTGTCAAAGTCGTTATAAAAGACGTTAGACGTTAATTCCAACACATTGTCCAATACACTGTGACGAGTAAATAGTTCATAGTTCCAAACGTATTCATTTTCGTACTCATAAGGTGTAAAGCCCGCAAAGTTAATGCCATTAAAGCCTAAACCTGCGCCACCAGAGCTAAAGCCTTTAGCTGCGCGAATACCAATTGTTTGATCTTGTTGTGGCTTATAAGCAAACTCAAGCTTAGGTAAAAATACCGTCGATGTTTCATCATAATCTAAGCCATAAAAACCTGAATCGATGTTACGCTTTTTACCTTCACGCTCGAGTCGACCTGCAGCGACAACATCCAATGTCTCGGTGATGGCGTAAGTTACCTCAGCAAAAGCTGACATGGTTTCGTTTTTACCTTTCATTGGTGTTGATGAACCTAACTCTTCATAGGCTTCATCATCGTCAGACTTAAAGTAGCGCACACCCACTAGGCTAGACACATCGCCATCAGCTGAATTAAATCTCAGCAAGGGTTCAACTTGAAATTGCTTACTATCCGAGCTGATATCTTGTTTGCCGCGACGCGCAGCCGGATCTGAGTAGCGATTGTACGAAAGATCGGTGTAAATCAGGTTGTTTTCGAACGTTAGCGTATCGGATATTTTGTAAGATAAATCCCAAATGCCGCTAGCGGATTGGGTTTCGTAAATGGCACGCATATCTGCATTTTGCTCAGTTTCAGATTGTGGTCCACGCGTATCCATATGAGCAAACGTCAACGTGGTTTTAAATCCTGGCAATCCCATAGGTTCAAACAAGAACTTACCGCGCGCCGTCATCATCTCAATGCGGTTTGGATCGCCTATTGGCTGGTAAGTTGTTAGATTTGCATAACTGTCGCGTTTTTGCTGATCAACACTCAACCTGAATGCTAGCTGATCATCAATAATCGGAGTGGAAATAACAGCAGCTGTCTGCGAAAAGTCTTGTTGACCAAGCCCCGCTCGGGCTTTGGTTTCAAATTCATAGGTAGGGTCATTTGATTTTAAAACAATGGCACCAGCCGATGCATTACGGCCTTGAACATAGCTTTGCGGCCCTAGGTAAATTTCAGCTTGCTGCATATCCCACAGCGAAAGCGGGCCAAATGCAGCTTCGGAATAGCCTAAAGAACGTCCATCAACGGAAAGGTTCAGTCTTGGCATCGAGCCACCAAATGCTGCAAGTCCGCCAATCGAAGGACCTGAGCCGTCAACACCACGAACCGAAGGTAAGTTGTTACCAACACCAGAATCCACAATATTTGGTGTTAGTTGTATCAGGTCATCAATCTCAGTCGCACCAGGGGTGGTAGCGATGCGGTCTTCGTCAAATACGCTGACACTCGAGCCGGTATCATAAATTGATCGTTCTGTTTTCTCACCGTATACCGTAATGGTTTGGTTTGAATTGTCTTTAGTGGTTGCAGCTGTGCTTTTATCTGTTTCTGCAGTAGCTTGACCACTCACACAGAGACCCAAGATGATCACAGATAATTTACGCAACTTAAATGTGCCGCTTCCTAACTCACTCTCTGGCGTTTGACGTAATGCCGTCATTAAAACTCTCCTTCATTTAGCATTAACAGTAGGTACGTTGATGTACCCGAGATGAATGAGTGATTTGGAAGCATTTCAAACTGAGTTGAAAAGGCATGGGCTCAAAGAATGAGTAGTAAGCTGAACTTCCGATGTTCCTCATTGACCTCTGCTTTGGTACACGGGCCAAAATTTTGATTAAACATCGTCAGGCTAATGGAACGTAGAAAACGCTCAAAAAAGCCAGTAAGTAAAACACATAGTTACTTCTTTCAATAGCTTGACGAATGACGAAGCGAACTTTATAGATTAACAAGACAAATGTAAAGCATTCTCATTTATAAAAATAAGTAATTATTGTTTCTGTTTATTTTTTTGTTGTAAGCTACTTTTAGTGAAATAGACGACTAATCAGCCCTCTATTTCACTCCAGCTGTTGCAGGGTTTTAGTTAAATATTGCAATAAATCATCTGCGTGTCGCTGTAATTGGGATGGGCTAAATAAACGCGTTTCCGCTTCTATTTTTAATGACAGTTTGGTTGCTTGCCTGGCACACCGAAAAGTCACATTGAAGCCGTCAGCCACCCCACCAGCAATAACACGCTGCTGTGCAGAACAAGCTTGAAACTCAGGAGGGTCAAAAGGTAAAACATTAATAAAAGGAGAAAGGCAATAATGACCACTTGACCTTTGTTTATTTTCGACTCGGTAGCGACCGTGACGATAGTGATTTCTTAGTTCAGTTACCGCTCTTTTTAAGAAGAGATCGATCGCTTCATTCTGGTCAAGCCTCACCAAATAAGGAATAGTATTCACCATCAAGCCAGGTGTATTTGCGCACGGATTACCCATCCTATTCATATAAGGTAGCCATACTGGCAGTGGGTCACGCTCTGGCTCACCGCGCCAATGTTGGTAGAGATAAGTAGCGCACAGTAAGGTAAGCATATCACCCCAACCTATCATTAACTTTTGCGCGGTCGTGACCAGTGCACAACTGACTGAAGCGGTAACATCTCGTTCTGCCACCGTCGTATCTGTCACCTCTGCAACCATGTTACTGAGTGCGAGGTTGGCTGTATCGAGGTAATGATTCCAATAGACTTTATCACTTTCAAAACGACTACTTTGCTGGTAATCCCCATGCTCTTTCAGGTAAGTATCAAACGGTTTAAAGGCGCGCTGTGACGCATCTGTCCCATTCAGTAAACACTGATATATATGGGCACAGCGTTGCTCAATCAAATACATGCTATAGCCATCGACCGCGATATGATGAGTGCGTAGATACCAAAGCACCTTTTCATTATTAATCACATAGAGCTGGACTTTGGTCATGGTGTCTTGCACCAAGTCGATCGGCGTCGCGACATCCAAGCGCATATTAGCATCGGCTTGCTCTAGTGCATTATCTTGGTCACGGAGATCCACCACCTCGACGCTAGGTTGTTGATGGCGAGCGACCATTTGCTGTGGATAAGACGCACTGTCCGCCCACTGAAACTTAAGGTGCAAGGCTTGTGCCTCTGCAACGGCTTGGTTAATGGCCTGTGCTAGTTTATTAATATCCACGGCGCCAGAGATTGCCAAGCAATGAGCGACGATCGATAGAGGCTGGTCTGGGTGTCGAACAAATTCATCCCAATAGGCTTGCTGCGCATTGGTAAGGGGCTGCCAAGCATGGCTCATCATGACTTATTACCTAGTAATTTACGTTGCTTTAATATGAAGCGTTTAACCATAGCACCGACTATGTCTGGCGCTTCTTGATGCGTGGCATGGGCTGTCAGTGGAATATTGGCAAAGCTGCAAGCGCTAATCTTGCTCTTTAATGCTATCGCTTCATCGAGGGAAAAAATGAAGTCGTTGTCCCCCCTCATGATCAAGGTGGGACAAATGATTTGCTTCACTAGGTCACCGGGGTAACCTGATTTGGTGTTATCAAACCAAGCTTGTTTAACCGCAGCGAGTAGCTTTGAGAAGTCAGGCTCAGGATTTGACCGTTCATATAGCGCGACATCGTCAGCAAACCGAACACGCCAAAAGTCAGCCGTTAAGTTAGCCAACAACTGCATTGATGGATCCTCAGCATTGAGTCGCCATTGTGCACCCAAGGTGATCAAAGAAATGACTCGACTTGGCGCTTGTGCAGCCAATCGGTAGCCTACAATCCCGCCATCGCTAAAACCAAAAATGGCATACCGATCAATGGCGAGATAGCGTAGTACAGCTTCCACGTCCTGCTGATACAGCTGGTAGCTGAGTGGCAAAGATCCTATTAATGACTTGCCATGACCGCGAAAGTCCACACTTATTAGCTGAAAATCATTCCCTAAGTATTGATGAATGGGCTTTAATTCATGGCCAGAGCCAAGGCCACCGTGAAGCATTAGCAACGGCTCGCCAGCCCGATTACCTGAGATTTGGTAATACACCCTTGAGCTGTTTACTTCTATATAACCAGTTTTAATTATCATTTTACCGCCAGACGACTTGTCTATTGCTGTAAGCAAAAATAAACGCCTTCCTGTTGCAGTCGCAGCGCCAATGGCTGAGATATTGCTACGGAGGACCACTAGATAATGATAACGCTTTTCATTAGCACTTTTAATAAAAATATATTACCTGTATATTCCACCCCATGTGTCTAGCTATTTTGTTTTTAAAGTCAATATGATGAGCCCTATCAAACAATTATTTATATTAAATGCAGCTTGTATGACAGCCATGATGTCGATTATCCCTGTGATTGGGCCCATTATCCGAGAAGTGGGATTACTTGAGTGGCATGGCGGGTTAGTGGTTGCGATGTCAGGAATTACTTGGTTTCTCAGTGCCAAAAAATGGGGTGACAGCAGTGATAGAATAGGCCGAAAGCCGGTATTGCTGGTAGCCACTTTCGGCTACGCCTTCTCTTTTATCCTAATGACGATATGGCTAGATTTGTCATTGCAGGCTAGCTTTAACTCCCTTGTTATGCTGGTTGGTTTGATCTTTTTACGCGCGTTGGTGGGGTTGTTTTTGGCCGCCATTACACCAGTTAGCAATGCATTTGTTGCCGACATATCAACAGCAGAAGAGCGTCAAAGTGCCATGGCCAGCATTGGCGCAGCAAGTGCTATTGGCTTAGTTGCGGGGCCAGCGCTGGGTGGGTGGTTGTCGCAGTACTCGCTGATCCTACCGCTGTATGTGTTGTCGCTTTTACCAGTCCTTGCTTGGGTATTTATTAAACTTCACCTACCGGTAACCGAAATAAACAAAGCGCCTCCAGAAGCCACTGTACGCTTATTTGATGCTCGTCTTCGCTTCCCTGCTCTGGCGATGTTTGCTTCTATGTTTGCGGTTATCACCGCCCAAATCATCATAGGTTTTTTTATCTTGGATCGCATTCGAGACACGCCAGAATCAGCCGCACAACTCGCTGGCATTGTATTAACCATCACCGGCATCACATTAGGTATTACTCAAGGTTTGCTGGCCAAAATTAAGCACAACGTTTTATATAAAAGCTTAATATTGGGTCCCCTAGCCGCATTCGCGGGGCTATGTATTGTGTCATTTGCCTATTCTGCAGCCATGCTTAGCTTAGGTTACATATTTATGGCAATTGGGCTCGCGTTACTGTTTCCCGCGATCCAAGCAATCACAGCCAATTCGGTCGCTAGATCTGAACAAGGCGCTGCGGCAGGAACCCTCTCCGCGATTCAAGGGCTATGCTCTATCTTGGCACCGGTTGTGGCCACTTTGCTGTACCAAACTAATCAATGTTTACCCTATTGGTTTGCTGCCTCACTGATGGCGGTGCTGTTTTTGTTTGTGCTAACTAATCAATCCAGATTTAGCGCTCAATCATAACCGTCCAACAAGGTAGACAAGTTAATCCGTTTATTAATTTGTCTACTGAATTACTACAAATATAGATTGGGTATGCCTACAAAAGATGAATTTACAGGTCGCTATTTCGATATCACTTCACCCTGCTTTTCATTGTGATATTCTAGCGCCCTGTGTTTAGCGCCAATTTAACGGAAACCTTATGTCACGTATTGAAACCAACTCTGCCCTCACCTTTATTACAGGTAAAGACGCCGCTCTGGAAGACTCTATTGAAACCATGCAAACCAAGCTAAAAAGCATTGGCTTTGATATTGAAGAGGCGTCGTGGTTGAACCCTGTTCCTAATGTGTGGTCTGTGCATATTCGTGACAAGGACTGTCCGCTGTGTTTTACCAATGGTAAAGGGGCCAGTAAAAAAGCCGCTCTAGCCAGTGCCTTAGGTGAGTTTTTTGAACGTTTAAGCTGTAACTATTTTTGGGCTGATTTCTACTTAGGTAAAAAAAATTCGCAAAGTGATTTCGTGCATTATCCCAATGAAAAATGGTTTAGCTTAACCGATGACAACAGCCTACCAACAGGCATACTGGATGATTATTTACACCAACACTACAACCCACATAATGAGCTAACCGCGCGGCACTTGGTTGATTTTAACTCAGGTAATGATAAGCGCGGGATCTGTGCCTTGCCTTTCACGCGCCAAGACAATCAAGAAACCGTTTATATTCCAATGAATATCGTGGCAAACTTGTATGTCAGTAATGGCATGTCAGCAGGTAATACACGCACCGAAGCGCGCGTACAAGCCTTATCTGAATTATTCGAGCGAAGCGTAAAAAACAAAATCATTGCTGATGGCATCAGCCTGCCAGAAATCCCAGCTAAAGTCATTGCCAGTTACCCCGGTATTAAAGCCTCGATTGATAAACTAGAAGCGGAAGGCTTTCCTATTTATAGCTATGACGCTTCATTAGGGGGTAAGTACCCAGTTATTTGCGTGGTATTGCTAAATCCTACTAATGGCACTTGCTTTGCTTCTTTTGGCGCACACCCTAAATTTGAAGTGGCTTTTGAGCGCACCGTAACCGAGTTATTACAAGGCCGCAGTTTAAAAGACTTAGACGTGTTCTACCCACCAACATTTGATAATGATGACGTGGCCGATCACCACAACCTTGAAACCCACTTTATTGATAGTGCCGGTTTAATTTCTTGGGATTTATTCAAGAAAAAAGCCGACTATGAGTTTGTTCATTGGAACAGCGAAGGCAGTTCGCCCGATGAATTTGATGCACTCATCGCGGCATTTGACGAAATCAAACAACCTGTTTATATCGCCGATTACGAACACTTAAATGTATACTCATGTCGTATTTTGGCGCCTGGTCTATCGGAGATTTACCCCGTTGAAGATTTAGTATGGCGCAATAATAGCGGTGGGAACAAGCTGCGTAAGTTGATGTTCAAGCTATCGAAGAATTGGTTTGACCAAAAGCAAGCAAGTAAAGTGCTCGATTACTTAGATGCGCAAGACTATAGCGAACAAGAGCGGGTATTTGAGCTGATTGGGTTAGCGTTTGAAGCTGGTAATCCATGGAAAACCCTGCGTGTTGGCGAGCTTCGTTGCTTACTTTCACTGACATTATGCGAACTAGAAGAAGCGCAAGAATGGGCGCAGTGGACGTTAGATTACGGTCAATCGACCCTTAGCCCAGCACGCATGCGTTTTTATGACTGCTTAAGCCAAGCATTGCAACTTGAGCTTGATGAAAATCGTAAGCGTAAACAGTACATCAAGGTGTTTGAGCGCATGTACAGCGCCGAGTTAGTACAACAAGTATTTGATCTGATTGATTTAAAACAGCCTAATTTTGGTTTAAGCCCAATCAATCAAAAACTAGAAGGTCATGCTTTACATCAAAAATTACTAACAGCCTACGATAAACTGCAACAGGCTAAAACTACTCACGCGACTAAACAGCACAAGCTGTAACAAATTTTCGGTCAATTACAACATAGGCAGCATTTTATGCTGCTTATGTTTCCCCCCACTCTTCTTCAACCTCCCTCTTTCCCCTAGGTTTATTATGGTTTTATGCCTTTATACAAAAGGTTCAGCGCCATTTTAATCGTGATAAATGCCTAGAGACTGGAAAAACAGGTTACCACTAGAAATGTAGTAAAATTACAAAACAAAATCATGATAAATGATCATGATCAATTTTCCCCCTCCACCCCTCTGCTATATTTTGTTTCAGAGAAAATGAAACGTAGAGGTGAGGAGTGAGAATGATGACATTAATGATTCAACTAATGCACACTCTAGATGTCGCCCAGATAGCGAAAAAAATGCTAGCCTTAGTCGTTTCACCTCCCGTTTATCATACCACCCAATTAACTTCTTTAACGCTACCAAACCAAGAGCTTACAACTAACAACAACACTGCTTTTTGTCTTGTAAATCACATCAGCATACTAGGCCCACGCCTTGCTTAACGATTGATTTAATAACAAAAACTAGTACTGGTAAAAGCATTAATGGTGGATTAGGCTAGAAGGTCAAAATAAAGTGGTAAATAAATAACAACAAGGTGAATACTGCTTATGGCCATGGTTAAGGTTTCCAGTCCATCATCTTGAAGTATTAAAGCAACATGGCATGTTAAACATATAGCTGTTAATGGCTTAGTCCATTAATGAAAATTAGTAATACATACTGTAGGAATACCGTTATGGCAGAACTTAAAGAGCAACTTACCCAAGCTTGGGCTGGCTTCACCGAAGGTGACTGGCAAAAAGAGGTAAACGTTCGTGACTTTATCCAAAAGAACTACACCCCATATGAAGGCGATGATTCTTTCTTAGCTGGCCCAACGGCTGCGACCGACACACTTTGGGAAAAAGTGATGGAAGGTATCAAGCAAGAAAACAGCACTCACGCACCAGTAGATTTCGATACTTCTGTTATTTCTACCATTGTTTCTCACGATGCTGGTTACGTAAATAAAGACCTTGAGACCATTGTTGGTTTACAAACTGAAGCGCCACTTAAACGTGCGATTATCCCTAACGGTGGTATTCGTATGGTTGAAGGCGGTATTGCTGCATACGATCGCGAACTTGACCCTGAAGTTAAGAAGATCTATACCGATTACCGTAAAACACATAACCAAGGCGTGTTCGACGTTTATACTGGCGACATTATGAAATGTCGTAAATCTGGCGTACTAACAGGCTTACCAGATGCATACGGTCGTGGTCGTATTATTGGTGACTACCGCCGCGTAGCACTATACGGTATCGATTTCCTAATGGCGGATAAAGCCAAACAACACAAATCACTTGAAGCTGAGCTAGTAGCAGGGACTAAACTCGAAGACACCATTAAGCTACGTGAAGAAATTTTCGAGCAATACCGTGCTCTAGGCCAAATGAAAGAAATGGCTGCGAAATACGGTTTCGATATTTCTAACCCAGCAACAACGGCACAAGAAGCGATTCAGTGGACTTACTTCGGCTACCTCGCTGCGGTTAAATCACAAAACGGTGCAGCAATGTCTTTCGGCCGTACTGCTACGTTCCTAGACGTGTACATTGAGCGTGACCTAAAAGCGGGTAAAATTACTGAAGAGCAAGCGCAAGAGCTAATCGACCACCTAGTGATGAAGCTACGTATGGTACGTTTCCTACGTACGCCTGAATACGATACATTATTCTCTGGCGACCCAATCTGGGCAACTGAGTCAATCGGTGGTATGGGTACAGATGGCCGTACTTTGGTAACAAAGAACGCTTTCCGTTTCCTAAACACCCAATACACTATGGGCCCATCACCTGAGCCAAACATTACTGTATTGTGGTCAGAAAGCTTGCCAGCAAACTTCAAGCAGTACTGCGCCAAAGTATCTATCGATACGTCTTCTATTCAGTACGAAAACGATGACTTAATGCGCAACGACTTTGACAACGATGATTACGCTATCGCATGTTGTGTTTCACCAATGATTGTTGGTAAACAGATGCAATTCTTCGGTGCGCGTGCCAACCTTGCTAAAACGCTTCTTTACGCCATCAACGGTGGTGTAGATGAGAAAATGAAAATGCAAGTGGGTCCTAAGACGATCCCTGCAATCACTAGCGAAGTGCTTAACTACGACGAAGTTTACGCTAACTTAGACCACTTCATGGACTGGCTAGCAGAGCAATACGTCACAGCTCTTAACTGTATTCACTACATGCACGACAAGTACAGCTACGAAGCTGCGCTAATGGCACTGCATGATCGCGATGTATCTCGCACCATGGCATGTGGCATTGCCGGTCTGTCTATTGCTGCTGACTCACTGGCTGCAATTAAGTACGCTAAAGTTAAGCCTGTACGCGACGAAGATGGTATTGCGGTTGATTTCGAAATTGAAGGCGATTATCCGAAATTTGGTAACAACGATTCACGCGTTGATGACATTGCATGTGAGCTTGTTGAAAGCTTCATGAAGAAAATCAAAGCACGTCCAATGTACCGTAACGCTCGTGCAACGCAATCTATCCTGACTATCACGTCTAACGTGGTATACGGTAAGAAAACAGGTAACACTCCTGATGGTCGTCGCGCAGGTACGCCATTTGCTCCAGGTGCTAACCCAATGCACGGTCGTGATGAGAAAGGTGCGGTTGCATCATTAACATCGGTATCTAAACTGCCGTTTGCTTACGCACAAGATGGTATTTCGTATACCTTCTCTATCGTGCCAAACGCACTGGGTAAAGATGACAATTCGCAACGCGCTAACTTAGCAGGTTTGATGGATGGCTACTTCAAGCACACGCCGAACACCGAAGGTGGTCAGCACTTGAACGTAAACGTTATGAACCGTGAAATGCTACTAGACGCGATGGAAAACCCAGACAAGTACCCTCAGCTAACCATTCGTGTATCAGGTTACGCGGTACGTTTTAACTCGCTGACTAAAGAACAGCAAAACGACGTTATCACGCGTACTTTTACTAGCTCGCTTTAATAGCTCGCTTTAATCCTGATATCAGGGATTAACTTGAAAACAAAAAGCCTTGCTCAGCAAGGCTTTTTTATAGCCGCTTTTCAAGCCCAATACTGATTAAAGATATAGCAATAGCGGGCCTTGTTCATTTATCGCCTTGACTGGCACCTCTATTGAAACTGCGCTTCTTTTTAAGATAGACACCAACTAAGTGAAAAAACTACCAATCTGAGCCACTCAATATTTTTGACTCATTAATAACCTGTTGGCACTTCTGAGGTAAGCACTATTTTTGCGTCAAATAAATAAACCGAATACACCCGCAATGCCAGCAAAAACCAACATTGCCTTCGCAACATACTTGAAAACTGTTTTAATTTGCATCACTTTTCTCTAGATACTACGCTATTCAACTTCTACGCCTTGAACCTGTGCCTGTTTTGGCGTTTGCTTAAACGCTTTCTTATAACAACTGGTAAAATAACTCGGTGAATTAAAGCCACACCTTAGCGCAACCTCTTGAATGGTTAGCGGCTCGGCAAGCATTTGCTGCGCTTTTGCTAGGCGATATTGACGCAAGTATTCATTTGGGGTCATATCAACCGCTTGTTTTAACTTACGCTGTAGCTGCTTAGTATTGGTGCCCATTTTATCGGCGATCAAATTAATGTTTAGCTCTGGATCGGCAAAATCCAACGCTAAAATACCATCTAAACGAGCCATAAAAGACGATTTTTCACCAACATCAGCCTCCTGCTCTACCTGAATGCTAAGCTGCATCATATTGGACACCAACACCCTTAACTCTGCCAACTCAAAGGGTTTATGTAAAATTTGATACACGCCTGACTGCCACGCAGCTAGCTTTGCCTCTTTATCCATTTCAGTGGTGAGCATCAATAGTGGAATTTGTCCTAGTGTGGCATTACTTTTTAGCTTGGCACAAAGATCGATGGCATCGTCAAAATCTAAAATGATGCCTTTGGGTAAGTGTTTTTGCGCCAGTGATAAGGTGGCTTGATGATCACTGGCAAGCAGCACGGAGTATTCTTCACTAAATAAACTACGAAGAAAATCGGCCATGTTTTTACTTGAAGTTGCTAAAAGTAAGATCGGCGCAGCATTGAGATCAACGGGTTTCTTTTGTTTTAACCAAGAAGCCAAATCCCCCCTAACGGCATTGGTATTCCTATGCTCACTTTGCTGCCTTGCCAGCGGTAAAGTAACCACAATATAACTTTGTTGACGGCGATGCTCTACCGTCATTACCCCATGCAAGCTACTGAGGGGCTCTTTTAACATCATTAAACCAAATTCATCTAGCCTTAGCGCATCCACCACACTGATCTCATGAAATGGCGCTAACAAAGCTTGACACTGTGCTTGCCCAAGACAAAGCCCCTGCACACTTAGCCAAATCTTAATTTCTTGGTCCCAAGTGCGTCCATAGGTTGAAATAACAGCACCTTTTTTCGCAAGCGTAAGAAGGTAAGTCAATAAATGAAATACGATCACCTCTAGTTCAGAAACGGAGCCTTTGACCCATAGTGGGCCATTTATATCTAACTTTGTTTTCGCACGGTTCAGCTCAAAGGAATGGCTTAATTGCTCTAATACAGAGTTAATAATCCTTTGCCAATCATAAACTCCCACAACTGGGGCGTTATTTATTGAGCTAGAGTCGGTTAATTTGACAAGCCGATCTATTTGCTCCAACAACTGTGTTGTTTGCATCTCAACAAGGGTTAATTGCTGCAGTTGACTCGACTCTCTAACCTCTTGCTTTAAAAGCTGAACAGGCGCTAAAATCAAGGCTAAAGGCGTTTTGAGATCATGCACAACATGGGTAAAAATACGCACCTTTTGTCGTAACAGCTGTTCGATCGTTCGGGTACGCTGCTTTACTTGAACTCTAAGCTTACGTGCTTGCTGCTCCGCAACCCTTAACCTAAAGCGAATATAGCAGTAAACAATAAGTAACAAACTACTTAAATAACATACATATGCCCACCATTCTCGCCACCAAGGGGTAGCAACAGTAATGGGTAGCATGTTAGTTAAGCCTGTCCATTGCTCAGGGTGCTTACTCACCTCCACTTCAAATTGGTACTCACCAGGATCTAACTGATGATATATGGCTTCGTTATGCCCCAGCTCCGCGAGATTCCAATGTTGATCTAAGCCATTGAGTCGATAACGAAAATAAGAAGGAGAATGGCCAAAATCAAGATCCGAAAAACCCAATTTAATAGTGGCATTATCATAAGATAACGCCAGTTCACTTTGATAGCCGTTTTCTTTATGCCATTGCCTTGTACCTTGGGTGTTATGCTGCATTAATTGGGTATGAATATCAGTGAAAACCACAGGTAATGTCGAAGTAACAGCTAGGGGCTGGCTGATATTAAATGCCAATAAGCCATCAACACTGCCTAGAAATAATGTACCGTCATCACTTTGTGCACTGGCACCATTAAACTCATTTACCGGTAGCCCTCTTTCGCTATCAATCTGCCCCATCAACTCACCTTGCTGGTTAAGCTGTAATATGCCATGAGCATAGGTCACCCAAATATTGCCTTGCACATCAGGTAACACTTCATAGTATGCGCCGTCTGGGAAGCCATTTTGACTACTTAAAAACTTTACATCTCCCCTACCCGGTTGATAAATAATTAAACCATTACGGTTAGTTACCCAGATAGAGCCATCGGCATCTTGGTAAAGTGTTGTGATAATGTCGAGTTTGAGGGCTTGACCTAAATAATTAAGTTCATGTTTTTGAAGCTCATAATGAACATCATCCGTGAAACTTAGTTGCCATAGTTGACCGTCGAACGACCCCAACCAAAGCTGGTTACCGTCCACGAGTACGCTGGATATATTTTGTAAAACAACCGAACTGCCCTGCTCTAAAAAAACAAAATTATCCGTCTGTTCGTCATATTTTGCTAACCCATAGCGCGCACTAGCCAGCCAAAGTTGCCCCCGAAATGTAAACAATTGGCTAATATAGTTGTCTCGCTCCCCTGATGGCCCAGTAATGGGATAGGGCTGAAACGAATGTTGTTCTGGCAGGTATTTTGTTAAGCCACGGTTTGAAGCGAACCAGATATCACCTTGCTTATCCATTTCGATATCAACGATGACCCCCAGATCTTGCCCCGTTTCCGACAGCGGCCGCCATCTCTGAACCTCTGGTCGATCCAACTGTATTTGGCTAATGGCGCCATCCGTTGTGCCTAGCCACAGTTGCGAGCCAAACTTGGCCAACGACATCACGACATTACTGTGCATCATCCCTTGTGTCTGATTCAATAAGTGAAACTGCGCTGCTTGTGGTGTTAACTTACTGACGCCCCCCAACCGCGTGCCAATCCACAGCACCCCAGTACGGTCAAAATACAATTGACGAATATATTGATCTTTAAGTCCCACTCGATCACCCACTTTATGATGCACTAGTTGACTGCGCACCATCGCCGTTGACCATACATACAAACCGGACTGGCTCCCTAGCCATAGCGTTCCATCACTATCAAAAGTTAAATCCGTCAACTTAGCATTTATACCGAGCGTCTGTTTGTCGTAGAATTGCGTAAGCTGGCTCTCTGCATCAAACCGATATAACCCTTTATTGCCTACCAACCATAATATTGCAGAGGACGCACCATCTGGACTAGCTAGAGTAATGATTTCATCGTTATCTCGAAGCTTTAGCGGTTGCAGCACTAGTTGCTGGCGCTCTTTTGACCATAGATACAATTGGCTCTGATTCGTTAACCATAAACGATTATCTGAACTAAAAATGAAATCAGAGATAGGTAACTGAGCGTCAGGTAACGGTAATATGGTTTCTTTCCCTGAGTCAGGGTCAAAAACACTCATTCCACCAGCACTTTTTATCCAAAGCCGGCCTTGATGATCAGATTTTAACTGCCAAGGGCTAGTCGCATTACGTTGATGGGCCGATATTGGCACATTGAAGCGTTTAAAATTGTTACTTTGCTGTTGAAATAAATTGAGACCTTGGGGTGTCAGCACCCAAAGGCGTTGCTGGCTATCAAGGGCCAAGCTAGAGATATAATTGCCAGATAAACTTTGCTCATCATTGGCCGAATAACGGTAATGCACAATATTGTGGCCATCATAACGATTGAGACCGTCTTG
Source organism: Motilimonas sp. 1_MG-2023 (assembly GCF_030547455.1). NCBI lineage: Bacteria > Pseudomonadati > Pseudomonadota > Gammaproteobacteria > Alteromonadales > Motilimonas > Motilimonas sp. 1_MG-2023. Next base: position 80,946 of record NZ_JAUOPX010000007.1, read on the forward strand.
TGTACCAATCCAAATATATCCCTGACTGTCTTGCACCATAGCAACCGCTGTCGCTTGAGACAAACCTTGCTCTAGGCCAATTGATTCAAAGTGGTGCGCCCCTTGATAAGGAAAGGCTGCCAGCTTGAAGCAAATAAAAAACAATAAGTAGCAACACAGATAAAGAATTTTCATCATATCCTTTGACTTAATTCTATTAACGTAATGGTTGTCGCCGTAGCAAACATGAGCGGAGAATTTGAGCAGTTAGTTTTGACAAAGTCAATCAAACAGGGCGAACTATGCCGCCCTGAGACTTATAATCTATTGAATATTATTGAACAGCTGACAATATTTATTAGTTACAGTTTTTAACAAAAGACCATACTTGCCATTGGCCATTGTTACTCGAAGGCTGATCACCTTTCGTCCACCAATTAGCTTTATATTGCTTATTGCCATCAACAGCTAAATTACCTGCAGTATAAACTGCTGAGGCACTCCAGTTTTCACCACAAGCACCTGATGGTGGCGGCGTTGGCTCAGTGGTAGGCACAGGCGGTTGTGTTGGTGTAATGGTTGGCACAGGTGTCGGCGCTGGTGTTGGTTTTGTACCTGCGGTATAACTTGCTGTTAAGCCCACATTAGCAAAATCAGCATAGCCACGTAACATAACGTGCACCGTACCCGTGGCATTCTCTAAGGTACAAGATTCACTGTTACCGTCTTTATATGGTCGACAATCGTAACTAGTTGTTGTTGGTTTGCTACCTTGCTTAACATATAGGTCCGCATCACCAGAACCACCCGCAATGGATACCGTCAGCTGACTCGCGCTTGGTACGTCAATGCTGTAGAACACATTGTTATCTTTGCTACCAGCGGCATAAACAGTTTGGCCATTATTCAGCTTACTATTAGGTATTGGCGTTGGCTCCGGCGTTGGCTTAGTGCCGCCATTTGGCAAACCGTAAATGGTTTGTAATGCCGAAATATCTAAATCCGTTAGCGCGGTGCGCTGGCCTAATGCCGAATTTGGTACATTCGGGTTTTTAGAGGTAATGGTTGGCTGGCCATTATTACTAAATGCACGATAGCCATAATGCATAATTGAGCGCACATCGTATGGGCCAACCGATGCGGTAACACTTGCGCCTAGCTTGAAGTTAGACTCCATGCCCGGTCTGATATTTTCCCAATGAATATTCACGTGCTGATCACGATCTGCTCGAGATTGTTCATGATAAAAACCGAGTGCATGTAAAAACTCATGGGCAACAATACCCCGTGTACCACAGCCGCTCCCGATAGATAAGTCTTGCTTAGACCCAGTGCGCCCCACCATCGAATAACAACCGTCACCACGAATAATATTGATGTAGCTGCTTTGGTTACTGCGCTCTACAAAAGTAACATCAGCCGCGTCCTCAAGCCATTTCATCGCAGCTTTAATGGTTGTGACATCTCCGGCAGGTACGCCTGACGTGATCACATAAGGCACCACACCATTGGGCCAAGTTGTGCGTCCGCCCCAAGACGCTTTAGCTTGCATATTGCTGCTAAAAGACTGGATTTCTAGAGGCACAGCGCCCATTTGTTGCATTTCTTCATGCTCACCTAAAATAATATCGCTTTCATAAACGGCTAATTGCTTTCCGTCTAGCTGTTTAAGCTGATATTCAATCTCTTGATTTGAGCCGATCACTGTAGCAATTTGCTCACCTTGGGAAGTAAACACTTCGTTTACTTCTGCCTCTGTGACAGCGTTTGCTGCAAGTGGTGCCAGCGCAATACAAACTGCAATGGGGGTCATTTTAAAGTTCATTTTATCATCCTTGTTAGGCAGAGTTGCCTTCAGTTTTTTTTCATACGTTACCTCAGGCAAACCTAAGGTAACGCGAGTGTTTATGGCACCTAGGACCATAAATTTTTATCATTAATTACAACTACCTAGGTTTTCCCAACTGCTCCAAGCATTGCTAGAGCCAGGGGCTAAGTTGGTGCTATACCACGTCGCCTTCCAGCGTTGATTGTTATAACTGACTTCATCACCAGGACCATAAGAAGCTTGGGCGTTCCAGCTCTCGCTGGTGCAGCCATTACCCGGCGCTTGTGTCGGCGTGGTGGTGGGAATGACAGTAGGGGTAACACTTGGGGCCACCGTTGGCGTTGGTGTGGGTGCTAGAGTAGGAGTTGGTGTCGGTAAGGTGCCACCGCTAATTAGCTGCCATGGTCCCCATTGTGATGCACCGGGCTCAACGCCTTTGTTCCACCACTGAGCTTGGTAGACCTCACCTTGGTAGGTAACTTGGTCGCCAGCTTCATAAACCGCAGTGCTCGACCAGGTGTTACCAGCGCCTGATGAAGCAACGTTAATGGTTTTGCTAACACTGTGACTCGCTCCTTGATCATCAGTCACCGTGAGCTTAACGGTATAATTGCCAGCAGCTTGGTAGTTATGGCTAACCACTTGACCATTCGCCGATGAACCATCACCAAGTAACCACTGCCAAGACGTCACCTCACCATCGCTGTCGCTACTGTTATCAACTAAGTTCAAACTTAAGCCTTGGGCCGTACTGGTAAAGTTTGCAACAGGAGGTTGATTGCTGCCACCTTGGCTAGCAACGACTTTAAGCGAAACACCACTGTAATTGTCATAGCCATTGAGCACGATGTAGTAAGTTCCCACTTTGGCATTGGCTATATCACAGCTTTCATTATTACCATTTTTATAAGGACGACAATCTGCATCCGCCCCTGCTGGCACCGCGCCAAATTTCACTAATAGATCAACATCACCACTACCACCTTGTGTCGTAATACTTAGCTGACTGACCATTTCATTGGTAAAGGTAAACACTTGATCTTGCCCTTTCAGACCCGATAAGTTGGTTTTCGCTTGATTATTAATCAGAATCCTATCTTCATCGGGTTGCGCTTGCACTGTAACCGATTGCTTAAATTGGGCCGATTGGCCTTTACCATCTTGTACCGTTAACGTAACTGAATATTGCCCAGCACTGCTAAAATTATGGCTAACTTGCGCGCCTGATGCGCTGTTCTGATCACCGAAATTCCAGCTATAACTTAAGTCTGACCCAACCGAGCTTGTGCCATCAAAACGACAGGCTAGTTGATTACAACTGGCGACAAACTTAGCTTCCGGTGCAATCGCTGCATCTGCCACCACAGTGCGACCACTGCTGTCTTGACCAAGGCGATAAACATCACCGATACCATTTGCATTCCAAATACTTAAACCAGTTGGCAATGCTAATGGATCATTCTCTCGCGCCTGTTGACTAAGGGCTTGCGGATTACCCGAAAAGCGTGCAGTGCGGATCCACATTTCCTCGCCTTTCATTTGCACTATCTTAAACTGTGCAAAACTGCTTTGGTCAGCAATCCAAGGCGAGTAACGGTCTGCGGGACGTGTTGGGGCTCCCCAGCTACCTTCACCAATAAACACCGTTCCCGCGGTGACTTGCTCCATGTCATTACTCGCTGGCTTCACCGGCCAAGAATACTTCACTAGGTGACTATCAGACTCCACAGCTAAGTTCATTTTCTTGTTGTAAAAGTCACTAGCCCATTCAAACATTTTGCTGTTTACGTAGCCTTTGGCAGTGGTACGAGGAAACATTGGCTTATGATATTGACTGATACGCCACTTAACGCTGCTTCCGGCTCCTGACAAATCACTGCTAAGCCAACTTTTTTGTCGGCTCCACTGAGTTTGATAACCTGAGCTTCGAAATTCTGTGTTTAGGGTATAAACACGCAACTGGTTGCCGCCAACGTTAAAGGCATAATAGGTGTCATCTAACTCACAGCGGCCATTGTTGTTTGCATCAATACCAAACACCTTACACATAAAGGTATGATCATTGGATTCATGGTTACCGACTGTTGGCACTAACGCCGGAATGGCAAGATAGCTTTTGCCATTCACTACATCTTGACTAAAAGTGTTTTGCCAATCTGTTAGCCACTGAGAGACTTCATGCGCTTCATTACCGTAGGTTAAATCACCACCGAACATAACAAACAATGGCCGAACTTTACTCACCAGTTGGTTACCTGAGCGACGTGTGGATGCGTTACTTCGCGAATCACCACCAGCGACAAAAGTAAAGTCAGATGCAACATTGGCCGCGGTTTTGAATAAATAATTCGGACCACAACCGCTGTCGTCACATACTTTAAAATACACTGTGCTATCAGGCACTAAGTTACTCAAGCGCACGAACTGACTTTCTAATGTTGCATCGAATACATAAGACGCTGATGGGCTTTTACGTTGCCATTTAGTTTCATCTGCATTTTGTCCATATAATACATACGCGTTACTTGATTGGCCTTTTGGTGAAAAACCAATCACAGCATTGCGTGCAGGATCGCTATCCCACACCACGCGCACTTGCTCAGTGGCCTGCGCGGTAATACTCATACTGGCCATGACTAACGTAGGCAACATTGCCAAACGAAAACCCTGTTTTTTTCGACTTTGCATCTTACTGCTCCTTGTCTTGATTGTGTTGCTGATTAGCTGAAGAGGAATGACCCTTTACACTGCTCACTAAACGCAGCCATGCCGCCCCACTGGGTTTCAAAAATCCAACTTCTCCTGAGCCAAAATGCACCATGGCTAATTGTTTGTTGTCGTCACTCCAGGTCTGAGTCCAATAAGGTCCTTTAACGGTTAATGAAAACAGGCCAGCGGGTACCAATGGTTGGCCGGGATAGGCAGATGAATTCACTAAACTTGATAACTCATCAAGTTGCGGAACTCGCCAATTTTTGACGCCGCACAATTCCAATTGATTGTATAAGTCCACTAAATCTTGGCTGTCACAAGGCACAAAGCCATCTCCTACCGCACAACTGCCACCCTTTTCGCTACCTTGCAAGCTTTGCCGATCCCACCATGAATAAGTTGACTTATAATAGTGCGCCCCCTCTTGAGCAGATTTCACCTCCCAAAGTAAGCCAGTTTGTTTATCGAGCACGCAATGCCATGGTCCCGATTTAGGTGAAATGATCTGCCCTTGCTGATGTACCTTAGCGAAGCGTAACTCAGCGCCTTGTGCACTGTTAATCATTGTTACAACTAAAATACAAAGCATTAAAGACTTCATCCTTTTCGCTCCATCACTAGCTGCCAAGGTTGCTGCGAGTAACTGTGGCGAGTTTGGCTCGCGTCAAAGGTGGCCGGCCACAAATACAAGCCATTCACCAAGGGCAAATCGAACTTAGACCCCGTATCACGATTGCGTGCTATCTCTAAACTCCATACACCGTCTTGCCAATGTGCTTTTGCTTGCACATCAGCGCGGTCACCTTCAAAACTATCCATCCATAACACGCTAGGTAAACGGGTGCCGATGGGATAAGTATCTAAATGCTCACTGTAAGGCTGGGTATCCCACCAACTAATGGCAAATTGGTCGCGCTGCTCAAGGCGCTGCCATGCTGCTTGCTTAGGTAAGCGCAACGGTAAAACCTGCTCTTGCTTAAACCATTGCCAGTTCATGCGATAGCCACCTGCTTCTTTTGGATCAGTTTGATAGCCAGCGGTATAGCGAGGACAAAAATCACATGGTGGCGCAGGTTGACCAAAATGATCATCATCAAGCACTGACATATGATTTAACCGCACCGACTTCCATTGCCATACATCTACCATACCCTGCTTCATATAATGGTAACCACGACCGGAGCGCGATGGCGGCGCACCATTAAGAGGGGCTGGCCCTAGGTGAATGCTACCTGCTCCGCCGATCCGAGCGGACTCACTCAACATCAGTGCAAATTTATCCTCATAGAACGTGATTTCATCATCAACTTCAAAGCCTTGATGCTCTACCTGCCAACCTTGTGCAGTCTTAACCAAGGGTAAATGCATTAGATCTGCTTTGGCATCAGGCCACTGAAACAAAAAATAGACCACTTCATCATCGTGCATAGACTGCGCAGTAACCGTCACACTGGTTGCTTGATTAGCGCCTTGAGTAACCAATAGCGTCGTTTTTTCAGCCCTATCCCATTCGTTATTAAGTCCATCAATCACAATGTTGTCAGTTGTGCGCAGACTGACTAATTTTGGCGTGATTGCGGGATAGAACAAGAAACAAGTCACAATGACAACAACGCCACCTAACATTGGCAGGCATTCCAATAACGTAGCCCGCTGTGGTAGAAAAATAGGCCAAGTGCGTTTTAGCCCAGCCTGTATTTGCACCACAACATGTAAAGTCACAACTAACATCATCAGTAACGCAATATAGTAATGGCCTTCAAGTAGTAGAAGGTAGCTGAGCCAAGCTGGACTCAAGTAAAGCAGTGTTCCAGAGATAACAGCTAACGGAGTAAGAACGCGAATCAGCTGAATAATCAAATGCCGTGATTTCACCGCACTTAATGGTTTATTGCGAAATAATGCAAATCCGGCGTATCCGATAAGCACAAGAATCCAAAGCAATGCACCAATACCATGCCAAAAATAGACATCACCTTGCGGCATCAACCATTGCGGCATAGGCAAGGCAAACAGGCTGTCTTGCGCTAACCGCAATCCTGAAAAGAAACTCAGAAGTAAAGCAAGTAAGCCAATTAGATGGACGACCACCAAAGGCCAGCTTGTTTTGCGTTTATACACCAACATTTCATCCTTGAGCCTAACGATAAGAAGCATGTAACTGGCTGATTGTCTTATCGCATCTAACAGCCATAACCATTCTATTTAGGTCAAGTTTACATTTGATTAACTTAATTCGGCTGGAACAAAAATGACATTTGGCTCTGAATTCACCAAAAACATAAAATAATAAATTAAAGACATAAAGTATAATAAAAAAGACAAAGAAGAAATAATAAAATCTTTTAAATACAACAAAATATAATTAACCAGTAATAATCTAAAGTATCATTATTTACTTTAAAGTGATTAGAAATAGATAGTAAAAAAGCTGATTTTGTTAATTTACGGACAGTTAAAGTCGGAGCAAAATCACAACAAATGAAACGGTCTACAGGCGAATACAGCATGAGGATAACAATTCTACTTGGTAACATTGTTAACAACCACAGATGCCGAAAAACTCAGCCAAGAACAAAAAAAGCATACAACCTGAAAGGCACTGCACTTAATGGGCAGTAAAAAGCATGTATTTTTAAGGGTTACTTATGGTGTGACTCTTTTATGGCGACTGTAATTTAGTTACAATCGAGCCATTGTTTGCTCGCGCGAATGCATTTTCGATTAGGTATCTATGACTGTCACAACAAATTCTGAAGCCATCAATGTTCAGACCGATGTCACTCCAGACTTTGGTAAAGTAACCGGAAGAATTCACTCTGTTGAAACCTGTGGTACTGTCGATGGTCCTGGTATTCGTTTCATTATATTCACACAGGGTTGTTTGATGCGTTGCCAGTATTGTCATAACCGTGACACCTGGGATACTGAAGGCGGGAAAGAAACCACAGTGCAAGAGTTAATGGATGATTTAGTTCAATACCGTCACTTTATGAATGCTTCAGGCGGCGGCATTACCGCCTCTGGCGGTGAAGTTATGCTACAGCAAGAGTTTGTGCATGCTTTATTTAGCCAGGCTCAAAAAGAAGGTATCCATACCTGTCTTGATACAAATGGTTTTGTTCGTAAAATGACACCATTGGTCGATGAAGTATTAGACGTCTCTGATCTAGTGATGCTAGACATCAAGCAAATTCATAATGACGCCCACATAGCGTTAACCCATGTCAGTAACAAATACACCCTTGCCTTTGCCAAACACTTAGCACAACGTAACCAAGCAACATGGCTACGTTATGTTATTGTTCCCGGTCATACCGACGACGAGCAATCTGCGCGTGATTTAGGTGAATTCATTAAACCAATGAAAAACATTGAAAAAATCGAACTACTGCCGTATCACGAACTCGGTCGCCATAAGTGGATTGCCATGGGTGAAGAATACCCACTAGAGGGGGTCTCGCCACCCTCTCGAGATGTGATGAATAACATCAAGGCGATTTTAAGTGAATACCATCACAACGTTATTTTCTAGTAATTATGAATAATAGTCCCGCTATTGAATTTACCTTTCTTAGTGGCCTTGCTCTATTGTGCATGATTTTTTTAGTCGCTTGGTGTTTATACCGCACCTCCCCTTTTATTCGTATTACCAGCGACATACAGCAACGTTGTTTAGGCATTGCTGTCGCTTTATTGCCTTTGTGGTTGTTAAAAGCAGGCCTACATCCCGGCTTAGAAATGCATTTTCTTGGTTTATCAGTGGCAACCCTGATGGTTGGCTGGCACTTAAGTTTGTTAGTCGGTGTGGCTAATTTAATACTACTTGGCATCTGGCAAGGCAGCTCGCCTGCACAACTAACTATTGAAGCTCTTCTTGGCGTTGCACTGCCTATTGCTGTCACCATGGGTGTTTTAACTGGCTACCGACGTTATCTGCCACAGCATTTTTTCATTTATATTTTTGTTTGTGGTTTCTTTGGTGCCGCCTTAGCCATGCTAGGGCGTCATCTTGCTTTGGGGCTATTTTACTTAGTTGATGGCCAGTACCGCGCATCAGCAGTAACAGAGGATTACCTCTACTTGTGGCCTTTACTCCTTTTCCCAGAAGCATTATTAAATGGCATGGCAGTAACCTTAATGGCCACCTATCGGCCACAATGGCTTGCTTCTTTTAAGTATAAAGAACTTAACTAGATAGAAATCACGCCTCATATTTGACTTAAAAATGACATCTAATTCACCATAAAATCAAGCAAATATCTCATTCCAACTTAAGCTAAATATTACAGTGCTAGTTAACAACTAACTAGTTGTATCTATTGTGCAGGATCGAGATATGAAAGTAGCATGGAAAGTCGTTGGGGCATCTTCACTGGTTTTAGCAATTACCATTACTATATTGTCATGGTATCAATACAGTGAAATGACTCAAAACCTTAAAGCCCAATCACACAGCTCTATTCAAGAGTCCAGCACGGCACTAAGCCAGCAAATAACTCATTGGCTCAACGGGAAAATTGATATCATCAATCTCGTGGCTCAAGTTATCGATAGCGATTTTACTTCTGAAAATATCCAAAGGGTGTTTAACAGTCCGTTACTAAAACAAGAATTCCTACTCATATTTGGTGGCTTGGATACAGATGGCAAAGGCATATCTAATGATCCTAGTTGGCAACCCAACGATTGGGATGCCCGCAAACGTCCTTGGTACAACGTAGCAAGAAATAGTCGCGAAGCGGCAATTACTGAGCCCTATGCTGATGCGGTTACCAAAGATATTCTAATATCCGTGGTGGCTAAATTTTCAGATAAAGGCGATTTTAAAGGCGCATTTGGTGGTGATTTAAGCCTAAAAGTAGTTTCTGAAGCTCTTAATACCGTTAATTTTAATGGCTCTGGCTATGCATTTTTGCTCAGTGGGGCAGGAAAGGTAATTTCTCATCCTAATGCGGATTTTAATGGTAAGGACTATAGCCAAGTATTTGGCGGTAAAAAAATCGCTTTGCAACATGGTATTAATGAAGTTGAAGTGAATAATAAAGCGTTGTGGGTTAGCTTTATTCCGCTTGAGGGATTGAAAGGATTAGATTGGTATCTAGCGGTAGTGGTTGATGAAAATATCGTGATGGCGTCAGCCGATTTGATGGCCTGGCAATCATTATTTGGTGGCGTTATTAGTATAATCATAGGTATAGTGATTATTGGCGGCGTGATGCAATCTATCCTCAAACCCATCGGCTTATTAAGCAGCTCGCTACTAGAAATTAACAGTGGTAATGGTGATTTAACTAAACGTTTACCGGTCATATCCAAAGATGAATTTGGCGAAGTTGCGAATCAATTCAACCTGTTTATTGGCCAACTGCAACAGATGATCACTAACGTCAAATCGATTTCCAATGACATCAGGAAAAGTACCGATTTAACAAGTCAAGAATCGCAAAAGGCAGAGTCAGAGCTGGCAACTCAACTAGCAGAACTGGACCAACTCGCCACCGCGATGAACCAAATGGCATCAAGTGCAGTAGAAGTCGCGAATAGTGCTCAAGTCGCCGCTCAATCGGCACAAACAGCTGACACAGAAACAGCTAATGGCGTGAAAATAGTCTCTAAAGCCAGCCTTTCAATTAAAAACTTGGCCACTGAAATGGATCAAGCAGTCGCAACGGTTGTTGAGCTGGCTAAATACAGTGACAATATCGAATCTATTTTACTCGTCATCACAGGCATTGCTGAACAAACCAACTTACTGGCTCTTAATGCTGCAATTGAAGCCGCTCGTGCAGGTGAAACAGGCCGAGGCTTTGCCGTTGTAGCAGATGAAGTGCGCTCACTTGCCTCACGCACGCAAAAATCAACCAGCGAAATCAAAACCATGATAGAGCAGCTACAATCTGGCGTTAGAGAAGCTGAAACCAAGATTAAACAGAGTCGTGAAATGGCAAATGAGACCTCAGAAGAAGCAGGTAAAGCAAATCAAGCACTCGATGTAATTCGCGCAGCGATAGTGCAAATTAATGATATGAATTTACAGATAGCCGCCGCTGCTGAGCAGCAATCAGCAACCTCTGAAGAGATAAACCGTAACACCACGAATATTCGTGATATTAGTCAAGACGTTTCTAACGGGGCCCTTGAACAAGTTAATCACTGCCAAGCGATGACTCAGCAAGTATCTGAGCAAGATACCCTACTGAGCCAGTTTAAAGTGTAATAATTTGCTGTAGTCAGTAACATTGAAGCAACAAGCAAACCTAGGGTCTGCTTAAGCTTAACGCCGCAAAATAAAGTATGTTTTGCGGCAAAATGTCATTTTCAGAGATGACAACGCAAAGCTTATAGGGACATATTTTAAACACCTAGTTTTTTATCTTTATTACATAAACTTAGCTAATTCATTTAGCACCTTAAGTGCCTTTGTTAAAAATAATCCAGTAAGTCGCGGTAATATTCATTCGTCTCCATTAAACTCGAATGATCGCCTTGGGCAATGATACGCCCTTGCGCCATCACTAAAATTAGGTCCATTTGCTGGAGCATAATCGGCTTATGAGTGATCATCAGCAGCGTTTGCTGCTTGGTATTAACATGACTAAATACTTCGGTCATCATTTTCTGCTCTGTTAACCCGTCCAACCCTTTACTTGGCTCGTCTAAAACCAACATATGGCTATCACGTAACAACACTTGAGCAAGCTGTAAACGCTGCTTTTGGCCACCCGATAACCCTGCTCCCGTTTCTCCCAGCCAAGTGTCGATTCCCTGCTCCAATGACGCAATAAAGTCGCCTAACCCCACTTGCTGACACACTTGAACCATATCATCGACGGTCGCATCAGGACTGGCTAAGCGCAGGTTATCCGCAATGGTGGCATTAAATATATGCCCAGCTTGACTCATTAAGGCAATATGTTGACGTAACGTGGTTTTACTAAAGCCATTAATATCTTGATCTGCAATGGTTAGCTGCCCAGTTTTGGTCGGCCAAAAGCCCATTAGTAGGTTAACTAAGGTGGACTTACCCGCTCCACTAGGCCCAATAATCGCTACTTTTTGACCGGGTTGGACGGTAACGTGAATATCCGTTAAGGCGCAGCTTGATTGTTCGGGATAGCTGAAACTAAGGTGATTAAACGCAATCGCACCCGCTTGAATAGCCGCCCCATGATTATCTTGCTTAAAGTTGGGGACAGGCATATCCACTATATCAAATAGCCGCTGTGCACTTGCTAAGGTTTGTGGCAACAACTGACAAGCCAAAGGCAGCGCCATAACCGTTTCAATACTCACTAACATCAATAACGAGAGACTAGCAATATACTCAGGGGCTAGCTGGCCTTGCCCTACTAACGGGATCAGTATAATAAAACTACATAACACCAAAGCGTTAACAAGTAAAAAATTAACTAAATTACTGACACTGTTCTTTTGCTGCAGCGCTAATTCTAATTGCAAAAAACGGCTAGACAGTTGCAACATGCTTTCTTGATAACGCTCCGCCACTTGATACATCACCAATTCTCGTAGCGCAAACATGCCATCCACCAACCCCAATTGCATTTGATTATTGAGATCTAACTTTTTCCGTTGCTGACTGCGAGCCCAATGAAAACTGAGATAAGGCAAACCTAAGCCAAGAATAACTAACACCAGCGCCAATATTAACGCTAATGATACCGAGAAATAAGCCACTGCCGCACACACCAAAGGTACACTGACCAAAGCAACGATCGCAGGCAATAAGATCCGCAAATAAAAATTATCCAAATTGTCGATGTCTTGCTGCATTCGCGTGAGTAAATCAGCGGACTGAAACTGAACTTGATAGTAAGGCAACAAAGGCTCAAGTTTTTGGTAAAAGTAATAGCGCAACTGCGCCAAAATTCGAAAAGTGGCCTCATGGGTAATCACCCGTTCAGCGTAACGCCCCACAGTACGGACTATGGCTAAAAACCGCACCACTGCGCCGGGTGTAAAATAGTTAATGGACGCCCCTGTCAACCCCGCCATAGCCATGATGGTTAAAAACCACCCCGACACCGCCAGTAAACTAATGTTAGCAAGTAACGCTAACAGTGACAGCAACGCCCCTAGTAACATAAAGCCGAGCTGCGGGCGCATGAGTTCAAGTAAACGAAAGAAGTTACGCATCTTGATGCCCTCCATGAGACTGACTCACATTGACCATAGCATGATAGTTTCCCTGCAAAGCCAGTAGCTGCTGATGTGAGCCTTGCTCAATAATCTGACCTTGAGACATAACAAGAATTTGTTTTGCTTGCTTAACCGTGTGCAGACGGTGAGCAATCACTATCACTAAATGGTCTTTAGCATAGGCTGTGATGGCTTGTAATACTTTTTCTTCACTGTCTTTATCTAAATGGCTGCTCGGCTCATCAAGAACTAATACATCCGGTTGATGGTAAAATGCTCGGGCCAATGCCAGTCGTTGACTTTGACCACCTGATAACCCAAGGCCACCTTCACCTACCGCTGTCTCAAGTTGTGTAGGCTGTTCATTGGCAAAGTCAAATAACCCCGCCTGCTCTAATGCTTCATTGACTTTTGTCGTGTCATAATCGTTAGTTAAAGCGACATTGTAACCAATGCTGCCAAAGAAAATATGTCCTTGTTGCGCAATCCAGCCACAGTGATGCAACCAAGCATCTCTTAAGGCCGGAGTTAACAGCTGACCATTTATTAACACCTGCCCAAAATCGGCTTGATTAAAACCTAATAGAATATCGATTAACGTCGACTTACCCGCGCCACTTTCACCAACAATGGCGTAAATACCGCTCTGTTCAAAAGTAAGGTTAATATCCGATAAGGTGCGACTGCGACCAGGGTAAGCATAATTTAGCGACTCGCAAGATAAGGTAAATGGCGCCTTAAATTGAGCAACGTTGGTTGTAGGGTGATCAGACTCAGAAATTTCAGGCTCAGCAAGTAACTTAATCATATCTGCAGCCGCTGCCGCGCCCGCCATTTTAGCGTGGTATTGCGTGCCTAGGTTTCTAAACGGTAAATAAAACTCCGGTGCCAATAGCAATACCCATAGTGCGATAAGGTAGCTGGCTTCGCCATAATACAAACGAAAACCGAAAATTACCGCCACTAAAGCAATGGACACAGATGCAAGAAACTCTAAAAAAAACGAGGACAAGAAAGCCACGCGAAGAATTTTCATAGTTTGACGGCGATAGTCGTCACTAATTTCTCTCACCGCCGCCAGCTCTTGCTTAGCACTATTAAATACTTTTAACTGAGTAAGACCCTGAATAATATCAAGGAAGTGACTACTCATACGCAACAACTTAGCCCAATGTTGCTGATTCATCGCTTCGGCGCGCTTGCCAATCAGAATCATAAAAAAAGGAATAAATGGCGCGGTAAAAAGAAAGATCAGGCCTGCTCCCCAATCAAAGGGAAATACCAGTACCAGCACCGCCAAAGGGATCACTGCGCAATAAGCAACCACAGGTAAATAGCCAGCAAAATAGTCCTGTAACGATTCCACTCCCTGATGCAGTAACTGCGCGAGTGCTGTTTGCCCGTACTGTCGCGTATAAGCCGGTCCCAATGAGACAATTTTTTGTAATAACTCTTGTCGTATCTCTTGCTTTATTTTTGCTGCGCCGCGCTGGCTAAAACGCTCGCTAGCATAACCTAAGCCCGCTCTTAACAGCACCACCAAGCCCAAGGTTGCTAGCCATGGGGTTAAATCATGTAACGATTGCTGCTTAAATATTGCGCCATCGATGATCCATGCTAACAAAGCCATCTGGCCTATCATCACCAAGCCGTTTAGCGAGCCAAAGGCAATGGCTTTTGCCAATAAACCTTGGGATTTCGATTTTTGCTGTTTCAGCCAACGATTGGCTAATTTTGTTTCATCAGCATTAAGTTGTTGCGACATGTGAGTATTCCCTTAGAGACAATGAGTTGAAAAAACGTTAACAACAAACTGAAACACAGCCAGATACATCATAAAAAATGGGGGGAGTAACATGAATGAGTCAAGACTCCTTAACTCGCTGTCAAGGAGCCTAGGGCCTGCTGACCTTTCTAGATTGTTTTGCAACGCTTTGTTGAGCAGTATTTGTTTAGAATACTAAACGACACACTGCTCGCCGCGCTCAAAACGTTTTTAGACAAGGTGTCCCCGCTCGAACAACAATTAACCGCGAAAGGTCAACAGGCCCTAACAAGGCACTTAATTATCGACGTCTTGGTCTTTTGCCACGTTATCAACATGTTGCTGCATTTCGTACCACATCACGTTAATAATGCCAAAAGCACACGCCAGTAACACACCTAATATCCAACTGAAATACCACATAAACTGTCCTTATCTGGTGATAGCATAGAACCCTATAACCATCACCTGAGTGAAAAATAATTAGTAAGATGAATGACTATTCTCTGTAATTTCAGCAACCGTGACACGACGCCACATTTTGTAGTAACACCAAAACGAATAGCTTAAAACTACCGGCAGTAACAGCACGACCACAAGCAACATGATATTCAACGTCATCTCACTAGAAACTGCATCCCACAACGTTAAGCTGTGGTTTGGCACTGAACTAGACGGCATAATAAATGGAAACATAGAAGCTCCAGCGGTTAAAATAACCCCCACATTTGCTAAGCTACTGGCGATAAATGCCGCGACACCTCGTGCCATTTTCATTAATACACTGGCCAATAACGCCATAATTATCCCCAGTGCTGGTAATAACCACATTAACGGCTGCACAGAATAATTATGTAACCAAGCTTGAGAAACAATCTCAACCTGCTTCAAAGTGGGATTAGCTACCCCAGCCGTTTCAATAGCACTGGTAATTTGATACCCCGGCACCATTTGCCAAATCAAAATGCCACCCAGTATAAAAGCAACAGCTAAAGTTAACGCAGCCCATTGACCAATGCGAGCAGCGCGCTCTGCCACTATTTTTTCTGTGCGCATCACTAGCCAAGCACCGCCATGCATTGTCACCATTGCCACACTCACTACCCCACACAATAGTGCAAACGGGTTGAACAAAGCAAAAAATGAACCGGTATAGGTAACACGCATGAGATCATCAAAATGAAAGGGAACACCTTGTAATAAGTTACCAAAGGCAACACCAAACACTAGCGGCGGTACTGAACTACCTACAAATAGCGCCCAATCCCAATTATTACGCCATTTTTTACTATCAATTTTACTGCGGTAGTCAAACCCTAACGGGCGTAAAAACAATGCAAATAGGGTAAGCATCATGGCGAAGTAAAAACCACTGAATGCCGTTGCGTAAACCATCGGCCAAGCAGCGAATAACGCCCCACCTAAGGTGATAAACCAGACTTGGTTACCATCCCAATGGGCACCAATCGTATTGATTACCACGCGACGCTCATCGTCAGACTTACCGACGAAAGGAAGCAAAGTACCCACGCCCATGTCCATGCCATCTGTAATGGCAAAGCCGATCATTAATACGCCAATTAACACCCACCAAATTAGCTTTAAGCTTTCGTAATCAAACATCCCTGACTCCTAATAATGGCTTTGACGCAGTGATGCCGTGGCATCTGCTTGTTGTTCAAAGTGGTAGCGGCCCGTGTGCAGCGAGCTTGGTCCTATTTTGGCAAACTTCACCATGAGGAACATTTCAATAATAAACAAGATGATATAAACACTGATAAAGGCAACCATCGTCGTTATCACTTGGCTAACCGTCAAGTTTGACACGCCTAAGAAGGTGGGTAGCACTTCACTGATCGCCCAAGGTTGACGGCCAAACTCCGCCACAAACCAACCCGTTTCAATCGCGATCCAAGGCAGAGGCAACGCAAATAAAATAGCCTTAAGTAACCATCGCTTTT
Organism: Motilimonas sp. 1_MG-2023; assembly: GCF_030547455.1. Classification (NCBI taxonomy): domain Bacteria; kingdom Pseudomonadati; phylum Pseudomonadota; class Gammaproteobacteria; order Alteromonadales; genus Motilimonas; species Motilimonas sp. 1_MG-2023. The sequence goes on from NZ_JAUOPX010000007.1 coordinate 97,351, forward strand.
GCTCTATTTGTCGCTTCGCGTTGTAGTAAAACGCCAACACAAATAAACCGAGCATCGCAACACCACAGCCCACCATAATACGGAAACTCCAAAATAATGGCGCAGCTGGTGGCGTAGAGTCTTTTACTGCAGCTTGAATTTGTGCTTCCGTGGCATCAACCACATTCGGCGTATAAGCTTTAAGCAGTAAGCCATAACCAAGATCCACTTTAAGTTCATCAAAGCGGGCGATATTTTCAGGCGTGTCTTCACCATTGCGCAGCTTTTGTAAATACTCATAAGCAACCATGCCATTACGAATACGCACTTCATGTTCAGCTTGCAAATCACGTAAACCTACCACCTCTTCATCTAATGAACGTGTGGCAATGATCCCCATTAAATAAGGTATTTTCAGGGCATGCTCCGTTTCCATGGTTTCATCATTGGGAAAGCCTATAACAGTAAATGAAGCGGGTGCCGGTTGCGTTTCATATTCGGCTTCAATAGCCGCTAACTTAACCCGCTGTACTTCACCAACTTCGTATCCCGATTCATCGCCCAGTAAGATCACCGAAAGAATAGACGCCAAACCAAAACCCGCAGCAACCGAGAATGAACGTTTCGCAAATGGCAAGTCGCGGCCTTTCAAGATGTAGTAACTACTGATACTCATCACAAACATCGAGCCAGCGACATAGCCTGCAGCCACGGTATGGATAAATTTAACCTGAGCAACAGGGTTAAACACTAACTCTGCAAAACTGACCATTTCCATGCGCATGGTTAGGTAGTTAAATTCACTGCCTACTGGGTTTTGCATCCAGCCATTGGCAATTAATATCCATAATGCAGATAAATTGGTGCCTAAGGCCATCAAGAAGGTGGCAGCTAAATGTTGACGTTTAGTGAGCCGATCCCAACCCAAAAAGAACATACCAACAAAGGTCGATTCTAGAAAGAACGCCATTAGCCCTTCAATCGCTAACGGCGCACCAAAAATATCACCCACATAATGTGAGTAATACGACCAGTTAGTACCAAACTCAAACTCCATAGTTAAGCCCGTGGCAACACCAATCGCGAAATTAATGCCAAAGAGTTTGCCCCAAAATTTAGTCATATCTCGGTATATTTCTCGCCCAGTCATGACATACACAGACTCCATAATAAACAGGATCCATGTCATCCCCAGAGTCAATGGTACAAACAAAAAATGGAACATGGCGGTAATTGCAAATTGCCACCTAGACAGCTCCACTAAGGTTTCGTTGATCATAAAACGCTCCTAAATTGCGTCAAATATATAAACATTATGAATCTGATGTTGGTTGGCTGTTTTTAGTAAAAAGTTGATCTTTCATACTTAACATCTTGCTTACCCCCGCGCCCAACTTCATCAGGGTACTTAATTTTTCCGGTGACAAACGTTGCAATTCCCCCGACCATTGCGTCAACATTTCAAGTAAATCATGAATTTCTTGCATTTTTTCAAATGCAAAGGCTTCTTCTTTGTCTTTGGGCTCTTCAAGTAGGTTGTCACGTAATAAAGACAAGGTTGGGTCTACTTCGCGCTTTTTCCGCTCTTCGAAAATCGTGTTGGCCATATCCCAAATTGAGCCAGTCACTCGATAATACTCTTTGCGGTCACCAGGAATATGACTCACTTGCACTAAGCGCCAAGATTGCAGCTCTTTCATGCCCATACTGACGTTACCACGTGAAATGTTCAGCGTTTCAGCCAGCTCAGTTGCACTTAATGGGCGCTCGGTCACCACTAATAAGGCATACATTTGCCCAACCGTACGGTTAAACCCCCAACGGCTGCCCATTTCGCCAAAATGGAATACAAAAGATTGCACACGGGGTGAGATTTCCATATCAACCTATACATGTTTCAGAAATTTCTGAAAGTTTAAATACTATTTAAGAATTGATCAAGATCAACTAGAAGCAATTGTAGATTATTTATCAAGGGCAATGAGGAGGTTAGAGGAAAATTAATAGAGCGGAATCATGTTTACAATCATAGCGAAAGGCAAATATTGAATAAAGTCATAAGGCAAAGCCAAAAGTGCTAGCTTTGTTGCAAGTAACACACTCAACTTTACTGAAATAAAATTGAGTGTCACTAGGGCTAATGGCTAATCAAACAAAAATGCTTTATCTAAACTTTTAAAGCCCTGATTTAATACAGAGGCTAAGTCACCATAGGTGGGTTTACTAACAGATTGTTTTGTCGGCTCATTTTCTTCACTACTTTGCTGCGCTAATTTTTGATGGATCTGGTGATACCAGCGCACCAAACTAGGCGGTAACGGGCTTTGCGCACGCTTACCTAACCAGTAAAGCCCCTGCAACGGTAAACTAACCATAAATAAAACCATGCCTACCGTAGTCGGCCAAAACATTTCATGGCCAACTTGGTATTGCAGCAGAATCGTTAACACTGCCAACATCGGCATAAACTTTTCAGCAAACTCAGTTGCCTTAATCACTAGGTTCTCAGGAAATAGGCCATTTAGCTCTTTTCGCTGTGGCCACACTTTCATGTAGGCTTTACCTGTTTGTAATTTTCCACCAAAAAATTTCATATTTACCTGCCTTACCGCTAAAAGTGGCGAGAAAATGAGCCTAATTTGTTAAAAATTGATTTCAATTAACTCTAAAGACGCTTCGCTTTGTTATTTTCTTACATTAGCTGTATCCTTGTTACAACTAAGCGTATCCACAGACGTTTACCCTATTGTTCTCTTGGTTAAACGTTGATTATAAACAGCGCGGATCAGTTAATGATACCGACTATCGGCTTTTTTGTCCGACTTGTATTAAGGATACATTAAGTCAAGCAATTGACATAATCGCAATTGTTTTCCACTCGTAATCGAAATGTAATTTTTAGGATTTGCCAATGAACAAACTTGTTCTCGTTCTTAACTGCGGTAGCTCTTCTCTCAAATTTGCAGTGCTTAACGCCGAAAATGGCGATGAGTACATCTCAGGTTTAGCCGAATGTTTTAATTTGGAAGAGGCCCGAATAAAATGGAAGTTAGACGGCACTAAACAAGAAGCGTCATTAGGTGCATTTTCTGCTCACCGTGAAGCAGTTGAATATATCGTATCAAAAATCCTCAGCACTAAGCCTGAGCTACTAGAAAACTTAATTGCGATTGGTCATCGAGTGGTACATGGCGGTGAGAAATTCACTAAGTCAGTGCTCATTGATGAGCATGTAATCGAAGGTATTCAAGCCTGCGCAGCCTTGGCTCCATTACACAATCCTGCTCACCTAATTGGTATTCGCGCGGCTCAAGCCGCTTTTGCTAACTTGCCTCAAGTAGCAGTTTTTGACACCGCCTTCCATCAGAGTATGCCAGAGTCTGCATACTTATACGCCTTACCTTACAAACTCTACCGCGAGCACGGTATTCGTCGCTATGGTATGCACGGCACAAGTCATTTATTTGTTAGTCAAATGGCCGCAAAAGTGCTCGGTAAAGAGCCAAGCGAAACCAATGTCATTACCGCCCATCTTGGTAACGGCGCGTCTATATGCGCAATTAAAAATGGTAAGAGTGTTGACACCAGCATGGGGCTCACCCCTCTAGAAGGCCTAGTAATGGGTACTCGTAGTGGTGATATCGACCCAAGCATTATCCAACATATGGTTAACAAGCTAGGCTACACCTTAGATGAAGTAAATAATGTATTAAACAAGCAAAGCGGTTTAATGGGCATTTCTGAAGTATCGAGTGATTGTCGCGCCATTGAACAAGGTTACGCAGAAGGCCACAAAGGTTGTACCTTAGCGCTAGAAATTTTCTGCTACCGCCTCGCAAAATACATCGCTTCATATACTGTACCATTACAGCGCCTAGACGCTCTGGTATTTACCGGCGGTATAGGGGAAAACTCTAATTTAATTCGTCAAATTGTTTTGCAAAACTTAGCTATCTTTGGCTTTGCCGTTGATGATGAAAAAAATGAAGCTGCAAGATTTGGCAACGAAGGCATTATTACTAAAGAAAACAGCCCGATAGCCTTAGTTATCCCCACCAATGAAGAGTGGGTTATCGCAAAAGATTCTGCTGCTCTTGTCAGTGCTTAAAATAATCGGCTGGGAGCTTTCGCTCCCAAGTTTTTGCAGCAATGGCGCGATGGTTCGTTATACGAAGCGCGATTGCTCAACAACCTAATTTGAGGAACGCTTGTGTCTCGTACAATAATGCTTATTCCCATTGGCTCTGGTGTTGGAGTAACGTCCGTTAGCCTAGGCATGGTTCGTGCCATGGAACGTCACGGTGTAATTGTCAATTTCTTTAAACCCATTGCCCAACCGAAGTCGGGTGATACCGGCCCAGAACGCTCAACCACTATTATTCGCAATGCGACTAATTTTGTCCCGCCTGAGCCTTTTAGCATGCAATACGCTGAGAACATGATTTCTACGAATCAAACCTCAGAGTTATTAGAGAACATTGTTGCTCGTTTTCAAACGGGCACCTCTGGTGCAGATGTCGTGGTAGTAGAGGGACTGGTCCCAACCGGAAAACTTCAGTTTGCAAACGAGCTTAACTACCAAATAGCCAAGGCCATCGGCGCCGAAATGGTATTTGTTACTCATCCTAGTAACGACTCAAGCCAACAGCTGAAAGAGCGCATTGAAATTGCCGTATCCGCCTTTGGTGGCCACGATAATAAACGTATCATCGGTTGTATCATCAACAAGGTAGGTGCCCCCCTTGATGATCACGAAAAAACGCGCCCTGATTTAACTGAAATGTTTGAGCATCACCATAAATCTGGTGCCAACCTCGAAGTGCTACAAATGTTTGGCAAAAGTCCGCTGCGCATTTTGGGCTGTATCCCTTGGAATCCAAGTCTGGTCGCCCCTCGCGCCAAAGACCTCGCAGAGCACATGAATGCCACCATCCTAAATAAAGGTGAAATGGCAACTCGGCGACTGCAAAGTGTTACTTTTTGTGCACGCTCAATTCCCAACATGGTTGAACACTTTAAACCGGGGTCAATGCTAGTAACCTCGGGCGATCGCAGTGACGTGATTGTATCAGCTTGTTTAGCGTCAATGAACGGCGTAAAAATTGGCTGTTTATTACTAACAGGCGGTTATGAGCCAGAGCCACAGGTGATGAAGCTGTGTGAAACCGCAATGGAAACGACTGGTTTACCGATTATGTTGATCGGCACGAACACTTGGCAAACCTCAGTTAGACTACAAAGCTTTAACGTTGAAATTCCAACAGATGACGCAGAGCGCATCGAGCTAGTGCAAGATTATGTTGCGGGGCATGTTGATAAACATTGGATTGCAACGTTAACCCAAGGCTCCACCTTGCCACGTAAACTGTCACCGCCGGCATTCCGTTACCACCTCACTGAATTAGCGCGCGCGGTCAATCGTCGCGTGGTATTACCCGAAGGTGAAGAACCAAGAACCATCAAAGCAGCAGCTTTATGTGACCAACGTGGTATTGCAACCCCAATATTACTGGGTAACCCTGAGCGTATTCACTTAGCCGCTGCTCAACAAGGTGTGGTGTTAGGTGAAGGGGTTGAAATTATTGACCCTGAAACAGTGCGTGAGAAATACGTTGCACCTATGGTTGAGCTTCGTAAAGGTAAAGGCCTAACCGAAGTGGTTGCTCGTGAGCAACTAGAAGACAACGTAGTGCTCGGCACTATGATGCTAGCACAAGATGAAGTAGACGGATTGGTATCTGGTGCGATCCACACCACGGCAAACACTATCCGCCCACCGCTGCAGTTAATTAAAACAGCACCGGGTGCGAATTTAGTGTCATCTATCTTCTTTATGCTATTGCCTGATCAAGTATTAGTTTATGGCGACTGTGCCATCAACCCTGACCCAAATGCCGAGCAATTAGCGGATATTGCGATTCAGTCTGCCGACTCAGCAGCCGCATTTGGCATTGAGCCCAAAGTAGCCATGATCAGCTACTCTACTGGCTCTTCAGGTACTGGTTCAGATGTTGATAAAGTACGAGAAGCCACCAAGATAGCGAAAGAGCGTCGCCCTGACTTAATCATCGATGGCCCATTGCAATACGATGCCGCTATCATGGAAAATGTGGCTAAAAGTAAAGCGCCAAACAGCCCTGTGGCAGGTAAGGCCACGGTATTTATTTTCCCTGATTTAAATACCGGTAACACGACTTATAAAGCGGTACAACGTAGTGCCGACTTGATCAGTATTGGTCCAATGCTGCAAGGTATGCGTAAGCCGGTAAACGATTTATCACGCGGCGCCTTAGTTGATGATATTGTGTACACCATTGCTTTAACGGCAATACAAGCTTCACAACTGAAAGGCTAGATTACTAAAGCCCTGTTTAACAGGGCTTTTTTCTAACATACATCCGCCAAATCCCCCACTTAATTAGCGCTACCAGCTAACCCACAGAGTTATACACAGATTTTGTGGATATCTTTGCTTAAACCCCTATTGTTACTAACACAAATAAAAAATTATTCGCCTATTAACTTATATTTATTCACATGTAAAGAATGAAACAGCCCTATTTTTTACATTATTTCCATTTCACAAGAAAAACACCGGACATTAGACAAATAAAATCTAATACAAACCTAGAGGTAGATTAACCTTAAATATGTACAACGCATTTTAAGGGGGCAATATGAATGGAATGATAGAAGGTCAAGCTGCACAGCTGTTCGACCTACTCCATGATGAAAATGATATCTCTTTAATGTTATACCTAGAAAAAAAACAGTTCAGTCACAACCAGCAACGGGTAATTATCGAGCAGCTCAAAGCGATGAACAGCCCGACACAAAGCCAACTAGCGGGATTACTCGATCAAAACTTAATCTAACTCGCTAACCTATAAATTAAGATTTTTAAGCCTTTATCTGGTTGTTGATTAATAAACACAGAAGAAGGCTCGATCTTATCTTCTAAAACTAATTCAGGGCAATGCTCCGCCACCGCTGATTTCAAAAAAGCAAAATCAAGATCAGGTGAATTTAAACATAACATCGCACGTCCTCCCGGCACTAGTAGCTCAGGTAACCGTCTAATAATTTTAGGGTAATCTCGAATAACATTAATGCTTCCCTTTTGTAGCGACGGTGGATCGGCAATCACTAAATCATACGGCCCCGATTTTTTAAGTTTGCCCCAGCTTTTGAATAAATCATGGGCCATGAATTTCACTTTGCTCAAGTCATGTTGATTTAGGCGATGGTTTTCTCGGCCAACAGAAAGGGATGGTTTACTCATGTCTAAATTAACCACTTGGCGGGCATTACCCGCTATAGCTGCCACAGAAAAGCCGCAGGTGTAAGCAAACAAGTTAAGCACATTAGCTTGCTCACTGTGCGCTTGTACCCAACGTCGCCCCTGCTCCATATCAAAAAATAAACCATAGTTTTGATTTTTGCCTAAACGCAGTTGATATTTAAGCCCAGCTTCATCGGCAACTGGCTCAGGAATGTCTTCACCCCAAAGCAGCTCATAGGGGGCCATATGCTGAAAACGATACTGAACTTGAATGCTCAAGCAACGCTCACCCAACTGCGCTTTAATCACCTCGGTCAATGAATCAAGCCATTTACGCTCCACCTCGCTGTATAAAATGATCAACACAACAGGGCTAAACCAATCGATATTTATAAAACGAAACTCAGGGTATCGACCACCGCGCCCATGAAAGATCCGACAAGCTTGGGTCGACTCGGGCCAATTAAAATGACCTTGGATTTGACTGAAAGAAGACATATAGAAGGCTCAAAAAGTAAAACGGCGATTCTACACTAGAACCGCCCCATGGCGCTATTTTCACAACGAGTGATTACTTTTGCTTGATCGAATTTATTACATCACTTTCAGAGCTTAATAGCACTGCAAACCAGCGCCCTTGTTCACTGTTCTCTAGAGCTATTTTTAATATCATGGTCAAGGGAACCGACAGCAGCATACCAACGGTCCCCAACAACCAACCCCAAAAGATTAATGATAAAAATACCACTAAAGTAGATAAGCCCAACCCTCGACCAAGAAATCTTGGCTCAACCATATTACCCATCACGGTATTGACCATCACATAACTTAAGGCAACGATAGCAGCATGGCCTAGACTCAGCTGTAAAAATGCCAAAATAACCGCAGGTACTGCCGCGATAATTGAGCCGATGTTAGGAATATAGTTAAGTAAAAAAGCCAACACGCCCCATAAAATAAAAAAATCAACCCCGATAAGCCACAATATAATCGACACCAATATGCCGGTTGCGATACTGACAAATGTTTTAATCACCATATATTGATTGACCGAGCTTAAAAACTTATCCAACCCTTGTAATTTCATCTCTGGATCGCGAAAAGCCAAATGTAGCTTCGCCGGCATGCCGGTTGCCTCTCCCAGCATGAAGACCACAGTCAGTAATAATAAAAATACATTAGCTAGCACACTGCCAAAACCCGAAAGCATATTCGTCACCATATTCATGGCGATACTGGGATTGAAATAGTCTTTAAATACATCCATTGAAATCTGAATATCATGTGCTTGCAGCCAAGTTGTTAAGCCAACAAAACGCTCTGTTAACTGTGCCTCATATTCCGGTAGTTGGGATCGAAACTCCGCTACCGACGCCCCAACTACACTGCCCATAATAAAAAAGGCCAGCACAATAACACCAATAATCAAACTGATAGCAATGCCTCTGGGGATCTTAAACTGCACTAGATAGTTAATAGCAGGGTGACAAATGATGGCAATAAACAAGGACAATAAAAAAGGCACAATAATAGCACTAGCAAGCTTGATCCCCGCTAAACAGATAATGATCCCCGCAAGTACTAAAATACCTCGGCTAATGAGAGACTGATCAACCATGCTTTACCCTATATATTTATCAACAAACGAAATAAAAAATTTTCATCTCAAAATAACATCCTTTTTTGCTAATTTAACGTAATACTAAGAATAAATAGTCAATAATGAGACAGGTATGAATATATTGATCACTGGGGGCTCTGGGCTTATTGGTCAGAGGCTCTGTAAAGCCCTTAATTCCGCCCATCAATTAACGGTATTAAGCCGCAGCAAACATAAAGCACATTCACTGCTAGGCTCTGACATAACCATCATTGAGGATTTAGCGTCTTTAACAAATCTTAATCAATTTGATGCAGTGATTAACCTTGCCGGAGAACCCATTGCTGAAAAACGCTGGACCGAAAAACAAAAACACGCAATTTGTCAAAGTAGATGGGCCATCACACAACAATTGGTCGATCTATTCAAAGTATCTGAGCAACCACCTAAAACATTTATCAGTGGCTCTGCTATTGGCATCTATGGCCGTCAAAGTGCCCAGCCCATTACCGAAGACTTTGACCAGTATCACGAAGAGTTTAGTCATACTATTTGCCAACAATGGGAAGACATAGCCAATCAAGCCCAGCTTTTTAGTCGCGTTTGTATCCTTCGCACCGGTATCGTGCTCAGTAACCAAGGTGGCGCTTTAAAAAAAATGCTGCCCCCTTTTAAAATGGGCGTGGGAGGCAGGATAGGCTCTGGCCAGCAATACATGTCTTGGATCCACATCGATGACATGGTGAATGGCATTATATGGTTGTTAGAGCATGAAGCCTTGTCAGGCGTGTTTAACTTAACTGCCCCTAAGCCTGTAACTAATAAAACCTTCGCACTGGAATTAGCAGCAACTCTTAACAGGCCTGCTTTTTGTCCTGTTCCCGCCACTGTACTCAAAGTTTTATTAGGGGAAATGAGTGACTTATTGCTCTACGGACAAAATGTGTTACCGCAGAAATTAAGCCAATCCGGCTATCAATTTAAGCACCCAGATATAAAAGAAGCCCTACAAGACTTGCTCCACCGCTGAAATTAAAACCTATGGCGTAATCGCATTGACGTCATAAAGGTCACGCCATATTTCAGCTGCTGCGCTTTTTAATGCAGCATGAGGTACCATCGCTGGTTTCAATTCAGTACTTGTAGCAACATTTTAAAGCTTAGAAGGACGCAAAGAATACCCACTATCTTTTTGAGTATTTTACTCGGAAAAAGGTCAGCGCAACGCACTCCTAGGCTAGTCGTTAAAAAACTACTGATGGAAAAGCTGATCATTGCAGGAAGGTATATGTATCCTAAAACTAAGTTGTCCCAGTTTGTATTTTCCCAACCATTTATCATATATCCGAGGCTTCCAGACAACGCGATAGGGAAACCTATCGCAGCTGATGTGCCAATAGCGCGCTTTACCTCATAATTTTGCTTGATAAGATAAGGGATAATTAAACCCGCGCCACTTATAGAAACAAGTGCCGAAATGGAACCAATCACTGACCCAGTAGTGATATTGCCGATTACTCCATGTGGATTTGGGTTGTACTCATGCTCCGTACTTCGAAACATTTTATAGGCAACATACAACATAAATACGCTGAAAAATCCCGCTAGATAGACCCCCTGTAAATATGATGCTACGAATGTTGCACAAAATGTACCGACTAGAATGCCGCCCAACATTTTTATAGCCATGGTTGAATCAACATTCTTTTTTTTGTAGTGAGCGCGCATACTACCCAATGTGGTAATAATCATCGAAGCCATCGATGTCCCTAGTGCGAGATGAACCACTTCAGCATCAGCTACAGCCTGAATTGAAAACAGAAATGCAAAAATAGGGACAGCCATCCCTCCTCCTCCGATGCCAACAAGTCCCGCGAGAAAGCCAACCCCCAAGCCGGCTACAATGTAATAAAAGATAAAGATAGGTTCGTTCATAATGGTATTGCCTTCGAAAAATGTTAGTTACGAAAATGCTACGCGAAAGCTAACTTGTCATGGTAACGTTAAAAGGACATAAAATAATGAATACTGGCCAATGTTGGAGCACGTAGAAAAAACAACAAACTGTGATTACAGTGAATGGGAAAATGGCGCAGCGTTAATTGCCAAGGAGTGGCAACATGAGCGGAGTAACTTCAGGCATTTGGATCAACGGCCACATAATTGGCATAAGCATTATCGCGGTCAGCTTCTGTGTATCGATGAAGGGCTGATACAAGTTAAAACCGATGAAGGAACCTGGATACTACCGCCTCATCGTGCTGGATGGATCCCTCCAAGCGCGATGCACAGTGTTTATTTTTGTGGTTCCCTTAAAGGCCGGTCATTATTATTTACTCCCGAGAGCTGTAGTCAGTTTCCAATGAAACCATGTGTGATTGAAATGAGTGATGTCTTAAAAGTCCTATCTAGCAGGGCATCCACTTGGAGCAAAACCGAAGCGCTATCTGCACAAAATTTACGCGTAGTTGACGTAATTTCTGATGAAATTTGCAACAGCCCTCACGAATCACTTTATTTCCCACAGCCTAAAGATCCAAGACTACAAAAGGTAACTCAAGCGATTTTAGTTGAGCCAAACAGTAAAAACTCTGTCGAGCATTGGGCTCGAATAGGAGCCATCTCATCACGTACGTTAAGAAGGTTAATTCGAAATGAGTTGAACATGAGTTTTAATGAATGGCGGCAGCAGATACTGCTAATACATTCGCTAGAAATGATGGCGCGCGGAGAACCAATTGGCGATGTAGCGTATGCTCTTGGTTACTCAACGCCAAGTAACTTTATCGCTATGTTTCGTCGGGCCTATGGTGAATCACCCACGCGTTACTTTTCGAATCGCGATAAATAATTGCCAATATTTACTGGTTAAGTTATTTAAGGTGAATGGAAAATTAAATCATCAATAAATAACCATTAGCGGGCTAACTATTGTTGCGTATAACAAAAAGCCCCACCTAAAATGGGGCTTGATAGACACTTGAGCATGAAAGGGCTATTTGCTCCTCTAGGGATTAACAACCAGTGCTCAATCAGCGGACAATAAATCCAAGTATTCTTGCTCACTCAATACCTGCACGCCTTTCTCGCGCGCGGCAGTAATTTTACTCTCTCCCACCTTGAGGCCTGCAACTAGGTAATCTGTTTTACCAGTGACCGATTTGGCGGTTTTCGCTCCAAGCTCTTTGGCTTGCTTTTCCATGTCGGCACGCGCCCCTTGCACCATAGTGCCGGTGAAGACGATAATTTTGCCGGAAATAGGCGATTGCGATACTTCAAGCTCAGAAATTTGTGGTGTTTCAGACAAATTAAAGCCTAAATTATACACCTCAAAGAACGTACCTTTAATGCTGCTTAAACCAGCTACTATCGCCTCGGCACTTAACTTAGCAAAACCATCTAAGTCGACAATTTGCTCTACGGTTAATTCAAAAAGTGCCAGTAACTTATGGTGTTGCAATAATCTTTCACAGTTTCCCGCGCCAAGACGGTTAACCCCAAATGCCGCCAGAAAGCGCCAATCTTCAATTTCAAGCTCTCGACTGGCTCTAAGTTGGTCGATTAAGTTACGTGAGGTCTTTTCACCAAAGCCAAAGCGCACAAAATCACGTTCGGTCAGCTGATATACCTGATGTATTTCATCCACGCCGTAAAGGTGAAGTTTTTCAATCACTTTTGGCCCAAAACCATCATTATTGCCTAAGGTTTTGAAAAAGTGTATCAGGGTATTCTCGCGCCTTGCTGGGCAGTTGGGGTTGCCACACATAAGATGGTCGCCCACCCAATCAAGTACAGAGTTGCAGCTAGGGCAATGCTCTGGCAGTTCAGGCTCTGCTTTTTTAACCACTAACTCAATTTTAGGAATAACTAAACCACTGCGCACTAAACGCACCACCGCCCCCGGCCCAACGCCATTATTTTTCACCATTTTATAATGGTGCACTGTCGCACGGCTGATGGTAGCACCGCTGAGTTTGGTCGGCTTTAGTAAAGCAACGGGAGAAACTCGGCCCGTTCTTGAGGTTTGTGGCACCACGCTTAAGACTTCAACGTCCGCAGATGCCTCATTAACCTTAAAAGCGATTTGCCATCTATGGTGCTTTCTGGTCGCGCCCATATGAGCCTTTACTTGCTCATTAGTCACTTCAAGAATGACGCCATCTATATCGTAATCAACGGCATTCCAGATCTGTTCCACAATGGATTCAAAGTCATCTAGTAAGGTCTGATAATCACCAGTCCAGTTGTCGATCAATTGAAACGGATAAAAAACACAAGCGCCATCTGCAATGGCTTTTTGCACATTCTCATCCACTTTCTTTTCAGCAATGATTGCGGCTTGAATATTTCTTGAATTTTCAAAGTGCTGACTTAATACTTCATCAAAGTAGCTTTTACTAATAACAATTTCGCCCGGCCCTAAGCCTCTGTCGCCATTATTCGCTACTTGCAAACCACGTGTAAAAGCGCGGGTGATATCTTGCCCTCTCACGCCATCGCCGCGAGTATAAAGAGTGGTGCCATCATCAAAGGCCGCGTAGCCGTCGAGTTTTGGCGTTACCCGCACTTTTATCTCGCTCGTATCTACTTTTATTTCTTGTGCCGCTTTTAACACTCGGTCAACCCATTTTTCAATTTCAGCAAAGGTATAGGCCTTATCTGTTGACAACATTTTTTGCGGCAATGGCACCGTCTTGCTTTCGGCCAATACTTCCGGCTCTACTGTGGCAAGGTAAGGATGATTTGGCGCAATATCCTTGAGCTTGAAAGTGAGTGCATCATATTGATGATCGGTAATCAGTGGCGCGCCAGAGCGATAAAGGGCATTGGTGATCTTTAAGGTCGCAACCAAAGCTTGCTCTGAAAGGTGATCAAATTCAAGTTGGCCAATGGCTTCCTGAATTGGGATAAGGTCAATATCCAAGTCAAGCTGATTGATAATCGCTAGTTGCTCATTATTAAATTGGAAGTGTTCAGAAGTTGTCATACTCAATGGCTCATTGCGGTCAAGCTAAAATAAAAAAGCCCCTTCAACTGAAGAGGCTATCAACGATGATAAGTGAACTAATCAACTAAGGCTTGCTGGCGTTCAAAGTCGGTAATACGCTGCTTATATTCATTCACTTTTTGGCGTGTCAACGGCTGTCTAGTCCCGTCAAGCAATAAACCATTTAATTCAGATGCTAGCATCTCTGATGCGTGGAGCATAAGCTGGAAATTATTGGATGCATCACCCGCACAAGGCAGCGCCATAAACAGTGATAGCCCGTGGGTTTCGAACTGCTCCATATGGTCAACATCAAATGTGCCGGGTTTAACCATATTAGCCATGCTAAATAATACGGGTCCATTACCTGTTGGACTTAAATGGCGATGAAAAATATCCATTTCACCAAACTTGAAGCCTAAGTTAAGCAATATTGGTAATAATTCAGCGCCCGCAAATAACGTGCCTTCTCGCGACATGACGTTAAGTACAAATACATCTTGTGGACCTTCGTAAGCCGAGTCTGCTTTAGCTGGCTGTTCGGCAGCTTCTTGCTGATGCTCAACTTGTTCGTATTTTTGTTGCTCGGTGTCAATAGTCGCGGAAGCCTCAGGTACAACATTTGGTTCAACATTTGTTTCAACATTTGTTTCAACTGTTGGCTCAACGATTGCCTTAACGACAGGTTCAGCTTTAACAACGGGTTCAACAGCAGCAGGGCGAGCTGCTGGTTTAACTTTTACTTGAACGGGTTTCGCTTCGTGATAATGCTTTTGGCCGTGCTCATCGAAATAAGGCTCTCTAAAAGCAGGGGCGCGCGTAACGTATTCCACTTCATCAGATTCAGGAACACTCTCTTGATGAGTGCTTTGCTGCGATACACTCTCTCCTTGATATTGCGCTTCGGTTACAGCTGGTTGAGGCGCAACAGGATTGTTAGCCGTTGTCATCGGCTCAACAATGGACGCAGTATTTTCTGGGTGTTCAGTCTCAACCGCTGAAAAGCTTGGGTACAAGTCTTCTGACGAGTCTGAATTGACTTTAGGCCCGCGAGTAAGGTGCTCCTCTTTTAGATCATTCGATGAACTAAAACCGGAAGAAACCACTCGCACCTCACCGATACCGTCGGCGTCAAATTCAGTTTCGGTACTGGTTTCTTTGGGCTCTACTTTACGTACCGGCTTATCTTTAAGCGATTTAGGTTTGTTTTTATGATTTGACCACAAGCCATGGATCAATAATGCGGCAATCGCAATTGCGCCCACAATGATTAGAACAAGACGAAAATCCTGCATTCAACAATCTCTTAATGTATGTTAAGTCTCGGTTATAAGTAACGTTTAATCGGTCAAAAGGCTATCGACTAAGCTAATAATGGTAGCCTATTTGTAAACAAATTAACCGTCTAAATGGTGTTCCTGAAACTTGATCTGATGTATTTATGTTTACTGTACCCAAGCGAACCCGCCTTTGACAAGAGCACAGTACCTTGAAAGCCTTTATTCGTCCAGTCGTGAACCGTGACCCAACAGAAAAACTGGTGAATAAATGTTAATATTTCATAAGGTAAACATAACCTTTATATCTTAAGCCTAAATAAATTTGAAATTAAGCATTATTTATTTATTGCGGTTCATACCTTGTCTCACTTTAGTGATGATTTAAATTGATTTACTATGACACCAAGCGCACAAGATAAAACCATTACAACATTGGAAAGTTTAATTAATTATGCACAATAACAACAAAATAACCGCGCCACTGAGTGGTTTAGAGTTTTTCCTTACTGGCTTTAATTTGATCCGTCAGCCTGGGCTTCGAACTTTTGTCCTCGTGCCGTTATGTATTAACTTACTACTATTTTCCGGCGCTTTTTATGCGCTCTATCTTCAGTTAGGTCCTTGGATGGACAAATTAATGAGCTACGTACCCGAGATGCTGAGCTGGTTATCGTACGTTATTTGGCCCATTTTATTGTTATGTATCCTATTTATCTTTTCCTACCTGTTTTCTACCGTTGCTAACCTTATCTCGGCACCATTTAATGGTTTATTAGCTGAAAAAGTTGAATTACACCTTACCGGACAGCCCATCAACGATGATGGTTTAATGCAAGTAATGAAAGACATACCACGTGCTCTAAAACGTGAACTGGACAAAATGATTTACTTTATACCAAAAGCCATTGGTTGCTTGATTTTGTTCCTGATCCCTGTAGTTGGACAAACTGTCGCGCCGGTACTTTGGTTTTTACTATCTTGTTGGATGATGGCTATCCAGTATGTCGACTATGGCTTTGATAACCATAAAATAAGCTTTCCTACTATGCGTGACACACTAAAAACGAGACGAATGAGCAATTTAAGTTTTGGTTGTATTGCAACTATTTTAAGCGCAATACCGATTGTAAACCTTATCGTAATGCCCGTGGGCGTGTGTGGCGGTACGGCGATGTGGGTAGCCCATTATCGTAAAGATATGACGGGACGAGGTTAAACCTTGCCAACTTAAGCCCTTCATTGCCATGTAAACTCTATCCATGGATAAGGAACGAAGGGTTGTGATGCGCTCGACCTTGAGCGCACCGCATTACTGAATAAGAGTCAGCATTTTTTCAATACCATTGAAGCAACACAAAATCCCGCTCCAAATGCAACCCACATGCAATATTCATCAGCCGCCAATTGTTGATGTAAATGAAAACTTAAACCGAGTCCAGCGGCCCCTGTGCCACCGTATTGCGCAACACAATCGGGCACTGTTTTATCTGTAGCATCAGTCAAAAGCTGATCTGCAATCACTTGGTTTAATACTCGATTAGTTGGCTGTAAAAAGTATTGTGCCACTCTCTCTACAGGCAAGTTCAACCCTGCAAGATGCTGCTGCACATGGGTACAAATCGCATCAGCAATCGCAGGAAAGCTTGGCGGCGTTTGATGAAATAACTTGTCTTTGCTGTAAAGCGAGTCGGGCGCTAAGCGATTTAAAAAACCGAAATTATTGCGTATCTGGTTAGAAAATTGGCTGGCGATATTAAAGTTGATGATCTCCAACGCCCCCGTTTTGGCAATATTTTCGAGTAACAAGGCGCTGCATGCATCACCCAATAAAAAGTGGCTTTCCCGGTCTCTAAAATCCGTTTGAGCAGAGCCTATTTCAGGGCTGATAATTAACGCTTTACTCGCACTGCCGCAAGCAATTGCTTGACTCGCCAGCTGGATCGCCATCACCGCAGAGCACTCAGCGCCACAGAGATCAAAGGCCAATCCGGATGCGCCTAATAAATCTTGAATTTCAATGGCTAAAGCCGGATAAGCACGCTGCACGTTACTAGCCGCAACAATAATCAAATCAACTTCATGGCCTTCAACCGCCCCTTGCTGCAACGCATCAAGGGCAGCATTTTTACCCATCTCAGCCATTAATGAAGTATGCTCTTCATCAATCTCGGGCAATAATGGACACATCACATCAGGATCAAGAATACCTTCATCCGTGACATAATATCGCTGCAAAATACCTGAATGCCGGAGAATAAACTCATCATCAGATCTGAGTTTGGCGGCCACCTGCCCCACCTCAATTGAGGCCGCATTCTCGAGGTTAAAAAATTGCGCATATTGATTATAAGCCACCACTAACTCTTGGTTTTTTACACAAAATGGTGGGATGAAGATACCTGTTGCGGTAAGAAAAGATGGCAGCATGAAAAACCCCTTTAAAAAAGTGTGACGAAACAAGCAGCAGCTTAAATCATAAGATGAAAAATACAGCAAAAACTATTAGGCTAGTCACTAAAATAAAGTGATAAAAATTTAGTTTTTAATAACATAACGTTATAACAAATTGTCACTTCAAATCTTTTAGCATCAAGGTATGCTAACTTTAGTTTTATTGCCATTTACTGCATATAAGGAATACCCATGAGCAAAATTTATGATGACAATACTCAGACTATAGGTAAAACGCCGTTAGTTCGCCTTAACCGTGTAGCTAAAGGTAATGTATTTGCAAAAATAGAAAGCCGCAACCCAAGCTTCAGTGTTAAATGTCGCATTGGCGCGAACATGATTTGGGATGCAGAAAAAAAAGGTATCCTCACCAAAGAAAAAGAGCTGATCGAACCAACCAGTGGTAATACTGGTATCGCACTTGCTTTTGTAGCTGCCGCTCGTGGTTACAAAATTACCCTAACCATGCCTAACACCATGAGCTTAGAGCGTCGTAAACTACTTAAAGCTTTAGGCGCTAACCTGATCCTAACCGATGGCGCGAAAGGTATGAAAGGCGCAATCAACAAGGCAGAAGAAATCGTCGCAGAGAGCCCTGAAAAATTTGTACTTTTACAACAGTTCGATAACCCTGCCAACCCTGAAATCCATGAACAGACCACTGGCCCAGAAATCTGGCAAGACACAGATGGCGAAATTGATGTATTTGTCGCTGGTGTTGGTACGGGTGGCACCTTGTCAGGCGTCAGCCGCTACATCAAGTTAAAGCAAGGTAAAAAAATTACAACAGTGGCCGTCGAGCCAACTGACTCGCCGGTGATCACGCAAACATTAGCCGGTGAAGAAGTTAAACCGGGTCCTCACAAAATCCAGGGTATTGGCGCAGGTTTTGTACCTAAGAACCTAGATTTATCTATGGTTGACCGTACTGCGCTTGTTACCAATGATGAGGCCATCGACATGGCACGCCGTTTGATGGAAGAAGAAGGTATTTTAGCCGGGATTTCATCTGGTGCGGCAGTTGTTGCAGCCAACCAAATTGCTGCTTTACCAGAATTTGCCGATAAAAATATTGTAGTAATTTTACCAAGCTCTGGTGAGCGCTACCTTTCATCTGCTTTATTTGCTGGAATTTTCACCGACCAAGAGCTTGAAGCGTAATTAGGCATTAAACCTGCTTCAAAGGCGCCTCTGTGCGCCTTTTCCTTTTAAAAAGAACAACAAACATAAGTTTACCTTTATTAAAGTACAGGAAAATCGTTACTCGCAAGTCAGATTAATTTGTAACATAACTAGAAAAACGTTGATCTTCTAGCACGAATTTAGGATGATTTTTTACTTACTAAAATAAGTATTCTTATAATGTGTTAATCCTAGATGACAATTAGTCATAACTGAGCCATCATCAGCTAATCAATTAAAATAGGATTTTCACAAGAGGTCGCAAAAAACTTGACGTGGATTAAACTTCTTTACGTCGTTTTTCGTTACTTTATTACAAAACCAAAAAGCAGAATTTTAAAGAAAGGTGCAATGTTCTTTTAAATATCTGCAACATTCAAACTAAAAAATGGGGAAAACCATGTATAACAAGACTGTAACTATTACTGCTGAAAACGGCCTACACACTCGTCCAGCAGCTCAATTTGTTAAAGAAGCAAAATCATTTTCATCTGACATCACTGTTGAAGTAGGCGGTAAATCTGCAAGTGCAAAAAGCCTGTTCAAGCTACAAACTCTTGGCCTAACCAAAGGCACCAGCGTTGTAATCAAAGCTGAAGGTGCTGATGAGCAAAAAGCGGTTGATACTTTAGTTGCGTTAATGGCGGAACTTGAATAAGCACACTCCATCACCCGACATTTTTTGCAGTTAAAGGATAGGTTATGATATCAGGTATTCAAGCATCACCTGGCATAGCGTTTGGTAAAGCGCTATTGCTCCAAGAAGACGAAATTGTCATCAACACCAACCGTGTTGAAGATAGTGAAACAGAAATAAAATGCTTCTTAGAAGCACGAGACAAAGCATCTGCCCAACTTGAGTTAATCAAGCAAAAAGCACTTGAAACATTTGGTGAAGAAAAAGAAGCAATCTTCGAAGGGCATATTATGCTGCTTGAAGATGAAGAGTTAGAACAGGATATCATAACCTACTTAAAGGATAATAAGAGTTCAGCTGGCGCAGCCATTCAATTTGTAATCGAACAAAACGCAACCATGCTGCAAGAGTTGGATGACCCTTATTTACGTGAACGAGCAACGGATTTCCGCGACATAGGTAATCGTTTGCTGAAAAATGCACTTGGCATTGATATTGTGTCTCTAAGCACAATCCAAGATGAAGTTATTCTTATTGCTAATGACTTAACGCCTTCAGAAACCGCACAAATTAACTTAGATAAAGTGCTTGGTTTCATTACCGACATTGGTGGACGCACTTCTCATACGTCAATCATGGCGCGTTCTTTAGAACTTCCTGCAATTGTCGGTACCAACGACATCACTAAGCGTGTCAAAAACGGTGACACCGTTGTGCTAGACGCGTTAAACAACCAAGTTATCATTAACCCTTCTGATGCAGACCTAGCGCGCTTTAAAGCCATTCAAGCTAAATTCCTTGCAGAAAAAGCTGAATTAGCTAAGTTAAAGGACTTACCCGCGATCACCTTAGATGGTCACCAAGTTGAAGTCTGTGCCAATGTTGGCACAGTAAAAGACTGTGATGGCGCGGAGCGTAACGGCGCAGAAGGCATCGGTCTATACAGAACTGAGTTCTTGTTTATGGATCGAGACCAACTGCCAACGGAAGAAGAGCAATTTGTTGCTTACAAAGCCGTTGTTGAAGCGATGCCAAATCAGCCAGTCATTATCCGTACTATGGATATTGGTGGTGATAAAGATTTACCTTACATGGATTTGCCAGAAGAAATGAACCCATTTTTGGGCTGGCGTGCAATCCGCATTTGTTTCGATCGCCCAGAGATCATGAACCCTCAATTACGTGCCCTACTGCGTGCATCTGCATTTGGTAAAGTGCGTATCATGTTCCCAATGATCATTGCTGTTGAAGAAATTCGTGCGCTAAAAGACATTTTAAACACATTGAAAGCTGAACTTCGCGAAGAAAATTTAGCCTTTGATGAAAATGTCGAAATTGGTGTGATGATTGAAACACCTGCAGCGGCAGCAATAGCACATCATTTAATCAAAGAAGTTGACTTTTTTAGTATAGGCACAAACGATTTAACACAATATACACTTGCGGTAGACCGTGGTAATGAACTAATTTCTAAACTATACAATCCATTAACACCATCAGTATTAACGTTGATTAAACGTGTGATTGATGCTTCTCACGAGGCTGGTAAATGGACTGGAATGTGTGGTGAGCTGGCCGGTGATGACCGTGCGACTTTACTGCTATTAGGCATGGGCTTAGATGAATTTTCAATGAGCTCAATATCTATTCCAACGGTGAAAAAGCTAATCCGTAATACCAACTACAAGACAGCAAAAGAATTGGCTGACAAAGCATTATCTGTTGCCACAGCTGCTGAAATTGAAGCGTTAGTTGATGACTTTATTAAACAACAAGCTGTGTGTTAAGTAACGCTGCATAGATTAAATTTAGGAGCAATAAAATGGGTTTTTTCGATAAACTAAAAAAAATGGTTTCAGATCCAACACCTGAAACAGGTGGCATTGAAATTTTTGCCCCATTATCTGGTGAGATTGTACCAATTGAAGATGTACCTGACGTTGTTTTTGCTGAAAAAATTGTAGGTGACGGTATCGCTATCAAACCAACGGGTGACAAAATGGTTGCTCCTTGTGATGGTACAATTGGTAAAATCTTTGAAACTAACCATGCATTCTCTATTGAATCTGATACTGGTTTAGAGCTGTTTGTTCACTTTGGTATCGACACAGTTGAGCTAAAAGGTGAAGGCTTCACGCGTATCGCGCAAGAAGGGCAATCCGTGAAAAAAGGCGATCCCATAATTGAATTTGATCTTGCGCTACTAGAATCAAAGGCAAAATCGACATTGACTCCTGTTGTTATTTCAAACATGGATGAAATTAAAGATCTGCACAAGCTTGCAGGAACAGTAACCTTGTCTGATTCAGTGATATTACGCATTACTAAATAAAAAGACTGCCAGGTTCTAATTTAATTGATAAAGCCCAGCTGAGCTGGGCTTTTTTGTGCCATTAAATATGACGACTAAGGAATACGCTTTCGGTTTGTCCGGTATTTTTATTGATATTGTTCAACAATTTTCTTTAATGTTCCATCCTGCTTTAACGCTGCTAACTCTAGGTTAAACCTTTCGATAAACTCTTTTTCCACCGTCATTTTACTAAAAAGAAATACATAGTCTTTAACGCCAAGCTTGATACTAGGGTGAGCCATAATTTGATGAGTTAACTTCTTCTTTCTCAATAGAGCATTGCCAACCGATATATTAAGAAATGTACCGTCCACTCGACCAATGGCCACCATGCCTATCTGCTGCTCTTCGTCAGTAACAGTGCTAACCCGCTGCTTAAATTCAGGTCGCTCCATCAAGTCCTCAAATGGTGGACCTAAAAAAGCACCACGTTGGTAATTAAGTCTCAAGCTGGTTCCCACTATGTCGCTTAAGTTATCAATGAGCAATATCTTCTTATTCGCTTTTTGCACAAACAACCCATGGAAGTTTTGTCGGTAAGGAATGGAAAAATTTGCCCAAACAGCCCTCTCTGGTGTTGCATTCGCACCCGACGCCATATCGATTTTGCCCGTTTTGATTGCAACAAGATTGCGTTTCCATGGCATTGAGATCCATACTAACTTACAGCCTAAACGATTAAAAATACTGCTCACGATGTCATAATCGATGCCACCTATAATCTGGTCAGCATCATCAACAAGCAAAAAGTCACCATATTTCTCATAACCAATCGTATATTCTCGGTCACATTCAGACCTTACGCTACAGCAAAAAAGAAGACTCGCTAAAAATATGCTTATGCGAAAATGTCTCAGCGTCATATTGCTTGATCTACCATGTAAAATAACGCCCATTGCAACGATAGTGACAGTATAGCAATAATCCTAATTGGCTTAATGCCTCCAAATTAGCACTGCAGGTTTTTCGTAAAAGAAAATTGATCATCAGTATTTTTTCGACCACTTTGCTTGATTACAAGAAGAAACCCTCACTGTTAATTTATGATAATAAAAGAGCGTGTTATGATGCTATCAATTTATTGTAGTAAGAGGCCAATATGACCCTTGTATATGGCATAAAGAATTGTGACACCATCAAAAAAGCCAAAGCGTGGCTTACTAAACATAATATTGCTTTTGAGTTTCATGACTATCGTGTTGAAGGGATTAATGAGCAAATGGTCGCAGACTTTTTTGCTCACTTGCCATGGCAAGAAGTGGTGAATAAGCGCGGTACAACCTATCGACAGTTAAGCGATGAGGCCAAAGCAAATTTATCCGCCGAAACCGCATTAGCCCTGTTAGTCGAACATCCGGCCATGATCAAGCGTCCGCTACTGATCCATAATGGCCAATATTACCTAGGCTTTAAAGCCGATCAATACGCTAAAATCTTTGCTTAATTTCGAAAAAACTAAATGAATAAAGGATTTATCATGTCAGACAGTGCTGTACTTAGCTTAGCAAAAGATTTAATTAGCCGAGAGTCCGTCACCCCAGAAGATGCGGGGTGCCAACAAATGATGATCGAGTATCTTGAAGCCCTTGGTTTTGAATGTGAAACCATGGTCTTCGATGATACCACTAACTTATGGGCACGACGTGGCACCGCTAAGCCACTTTTTTGCTTTGCCGGCCATACTGACGTCGTCCCCACCGGGCCACTTGCAGACTGGCATACACCACCATTTGAGCCAACAGTTATCGACGGCTTCCTACATGGCCGTGGCGCGGCTGACATGAAGGGCTCAATTGCTGCCTTTATGGTGGCGGTAAAACAATTTGTTGAGCAACATGATGATCATCAAGGCTCCATTGCTTTTTTAATCACCAGCGATGAAGAAGGCCCATTTATAAATGGTACCGTAAAAGTGGTTGAAGCCCTAGAAGCACGCAATGAAAAAATTGATTATTGTATTGTGGGGGAACCATCCAGTACCCGTGAAGTGGGTGATATTGTAAAAAATGGCCGCCGTGGCTCATTGACCGGTGATTTAGTCATTAAGGGGATTCAAGGTCATATTGCCTACCCGCACTTAGTGGATAACCCAATCCATAAAGCAGGCCCAGTGATTGCAGAATTATCGCAAAAAGTGTGGGACAACGGAAATGAGTTTTTCCCGCCAACCAGTTTCCAAATATCTAATATCCAATCAGGTACGGGCGCATCCAACATCGTACCAGGCGCATTAACAGCGCAGTTTAATTTCCGTTACTCTACGGAATGTACGGCTGCTGACTTGGTGGCGCGCACACATAACGTATTGGACTCGCAAGGCCTAGACTATGAGCTTAATTGGACCTACAACGGCGTACCATTTATTACTGGTGAAGGTGAGCTGATTGATGCAGTTAAAGCGGCAATCAAAGAGGTAACTAAGTTTGATACTGAGCTTTCTACCTCTGGCGGCACCTCAGACGGGCGTTTTATTGCGCCAACCGGAGCACAACTGGTAGAACTAGGCCCAATTAATGCTACCATTCATAAAGTGAATGAATGCGTTAAAATTGCCGATTTAGAGAAGCTGGTTGATATGTACCGCCTTACCCTCACTAAATTACTTAGCCGTGATCCGGTATAGCCGTGAAACTGTCTAAGCGTGATATAGCCCTTAAATTAACTGGCCAAGTGAGTGATCATTTGGCGCCTTATGGGCCTTATCACTGGTTAGAGGCCAACGCCCTTGCCGCTTTTCTATCAATGCAACAAGCGGCAAAAAATGATGGCATCGAACTGGATATAGCCAGTAGCTTTCGTGGTTTTTCTCGACAACAGCTTATTTGGGATGGGAAAATGAGTGGGGAAAGACCTGTACTGGATCACCTCTCTCGTCCCCTTGATACAGCTTTATTGACCCCACGAGATAAAATTTTGGCCATTTTACATTGGTCAGCCTTGCCCGGCGCCAGCCGACACCACTGGGGCACCGATATCGATGTATACAGCCCTGCATTGCTGCCTGATAACTATCAGTTGCAACTTGTCCCCAGTGAATATCAACTAGGTGGATGTCAGCATCCTCTTGCATTATGGCTTGAGAAAAACATGACCAAATTTGGCTTTTATTTACCCTATCAAAAGCAGCTAGGCGGCGTCGCTATTGAGCCCTGGCATTTAAGCTATCACCCTGTCGCTGCGCGCTACCAACAGATGTTTACCATTGATATGCTAGATAGCGTATTAGCTCAGTCGAGTGTTTTGGGTAAATCAACACTGCGGATAATGTTACCCACGATATGGCAGCGTTTTATCACTCAGATCAGCACACCATAATGAGTACAATTTGGATTGTCATCATCATCGCTTTAGTACTTGGCATCATTGCCAGTAATATTATGTTACTTAAACACACTGCAAAGATGGATTTTAAAGCTAAAGACAAAAACAACGATAAAACAGATGACAACTAAACAACTCGGGATAGAATGAACTTTAGATACCAGATCCCTCTATTTTTTACCTTTTAACAAATTGTTAGGAAGACTTGTGTTGGAAAAAAAGATTGAAGCCGTCATATTTCAAGGCCGCTGGCTGTTAGCGCCCTTTTTTATCGGGCTGTTTGTGGCCATTATTATACTGTTAATTAAGTTTACTAAATCCTTATATCTAATGGTGCTAACGGCTTTTACTGCCAGCTCTGAAGAAACCATTATTAATATTTTAACCCTTGTAGATACCGCCCTATTAGCAGGATTGCTACTGATAATCATCTTTAGTGGTTATGAAAATTTTGTGTCTAAGCTTGATATTGATGATCATGAAGACAGACCATCTTGGATGGGAAAAGTAGGTTTTTCGGGCTTAAAGCAGAAATTGATTGGCGCTATTGTTGCGATTTCTGCCGTCGAACTGCTAAAGCTCTTTATTCACGCAGAAGCCTTAACCGAAGCGCAGATATTTTGGAAAATTATGGTGCACTTAACCTTTGTGATTTCGGGCGTATTGTTCGCCCTCACCGATTACATTGTTGAAAAAGCAAAAAGTCACTAACACCTATACCGGAACAAAAAAGCCAAACATTAGTTTGGCTTTTTATAAAGATATTTCTCGACGCACTATTTAATCAGCGATTAGCTGATACTGCTCACGTAGGATCTCAATAATTTCGGCTTTTGGATTATCCGATAAGGTAATCTTCTCACCAGTGATTTTTTCTGCCACACCTAAGTAGATTTCTGATACCTTCATCAAAACTGACTCTGGTAAGGCATTATCACGCGCTAGCGCTTCACGCTCTGGCATGCAATCTTTATTTAGCAAAATGTCCGGATCGGGGAAATGATTGAGCAGTAATTGACGGAATTGCTCTTTTGAGTTTTCGACCACGTTGCCATTGGCAAACTCAGCGGCATCCCAAATACGCGATGAATCAGGTGTGCCAACCTCATCCATGTATATCAGTTTTTCTTGACCATTTTTATCTGTGACGTAGCCAAATTCAAACTTGGTATCAACAAACATCTGACCGATATTTTCTAGCGCTTCACTAATGACATTAAAGCCTTCTTTGAGCAACTTTTCATAAAGGTTAATGTCTTCAGCCTTGGTAAAATTAAACGCTGCGAAGTTGTCTTCTATGTTCTTGCGCGTCACGTTTACATCATCAGCTTCTGGAACGCCCGGAATACCACGCAAAATGCCCTTAGTTGATGGCGTGATCAGCAGTTCAGGTAGCTTTTGGTCTTTAGTTAAACCATCAGGTAGCTCAATGCCACAAAACTCACGCTCACCCTTTTCATAAGCACGCCACATCGAGCCGGTAATATACTGGCGACAAATCGCCTCTATCATCACAGGACGTGCTTTTTGTACTATCCATACAAACGGGTGAGGTATATCTAGAATATGGCTGTCTGCTAAGCCTTGCTCTTTGAATAAACGAAACCAATTATTTGAAATCGCATTCAACGCTGCACCTTTACCCGGCACGCCATTCATGCCACCTTCTCCGTGCCAAATGCAGTCAAAAGCTGAAATTCGATCACTAATAACCATGATAGCCAATGGTGTATCGGGCGCCACGTCGTAATTTTTTTCCGCAATTAAACGGCGACTGTCAGCTTCGGTTAACCAGTAAACCGAACGAACTTTACCACTATGAACGGGTTTATCGGTACGGATTGGAAGATCATTATTGACTGCCAATACCTTGTCAGCAAGACTCATGTTTGTATGCCTTCTTAAATAGCAATAACTGAAATACAGCTAGTATTGTTAATTAAAAAAGGCGCGATATTATCGCGCCCTGTTGGTTAATTGTTTTCGACTCGCATGTGCTTTTGCATTAAATCAACGATGCTGAGATACATTTTACTCACTTGTTGCACGGATAATGGTTTCTTATCGCGGCCAAAGATAGTAATGACTGTTTCACCATTCTTAGACTGGCCAAGTTGGAAAGTATAAGAGCCTCTTCTTAACTCAAAACCACGAACCCCCTTCTCGCGCCAATAAGAATCAGATGGCTGTTTGAAGCTCATCACGTACGCACCCAAGTTTTTATTGCTCGATTCATATTCAAAATTAAGTTCAGCTAAAGCCAAAGGTAATTTTGCCCATACAATATCGAAGTTTTTCTTCGTTACCCAAGCGGGTAAACCATTGTCATCAAAACCTAAGTCTAGTGGAACTCGATTATCTTGTGATTGCAATGATGCATTTTTACGTTGGTTTTCTGCTAATGCAAATACCAATAAGCGGTTAATCATACCGATTTCATAGCGCTTCTTTTCCGCATCAAGTAATGGTTTAGTGTTCACGTCACCATCAACCGACTCTTTAAAACTCAACAACTCAACAGCTAAGCTTGCCGTGCGCGATGATGAAGGCTCTTTGAGTGTAAATTTGTACTGCTCTTCTGAACGATAATCTGTCGTATTGAAAAAAGAGCCAAACTCTTGTTCAAACACAAATGTATCTGAAACTAATTCACCTTTAAGTTTATCTAGATTTTTAGCCGATACATTATGTTGCGCGAAGAAATTGAGTAACAAGCTCCACACATCATCTTTTGCAGCCACCCCACGGTCTTTGGCGGTAAAGATGACCGTTGTATTTTCTGCCGTATCATCTGTTCGCGTCCCTTCTAGCACAGTCAGAACTTGAGCAGGCGAACGCACATCGACCTGTTCACCTAAATAAGTGGGTAGCGCTCCTTTACCTAGCGCAGGCACATTGTAAGTAGTATCAAGGGCAACCTCACCTATACCGGCAGTTGAAATGGGTTGAGCTAAAGAAGCATCCAAATAATCAAAATTATCTGTCGCTTTTTTTCGTGACTCAAAACTACTACAACCAGCCAATACTGTAATTAACAGGCCGCCAATGAAAATACCTTGTTTTTTTAGCACGCAATAACCGCCTTAATCGATGAGACTTGCTTGTTTTAACGCTGCTTCCACTTCCGGTTGCAACGGTGAAGAAAGAGTGGTTAAAGGTAACCGTAATGTATTATTTGGGATCAGCCCCAAACGGTAGCAAGCCCATTTTACTGGGATCGGGTTAGCTTCAACAAATAATTTATCATGTACTGGCATTAAACGTTGATCTATCGCCTTAGCCGCTTCAGTCTCACCCGCTTGTGCGTGTTGACACATTTTAGCCATTTGCGCAGCAGCCACGTTAGTCGTAACAGAAATAACGCCATGGCCCCCTTGCAGCATAAAATCAAGTCCAGTGGCGTCGTCACCGCTGTACAGTGCAAAGTCATCACTCACTAACGCTTTAATATCTGCTAAGCGTTGTAGATCGCCAGTCGCTTCTTTGATGCCGATAATATTATCTAACTTGGCTAAACGCGCGACGGTTTCTGGCTTCATATCTACCGCGGTACGACCGGGTACATTGTATAAAATTTGCGGTAAGGTTGAAGATTCCGCAATGGCTTTATAATGCAGAAATAATCCTTCTTGTGTCGGTTTATTGTAATAAGGAGTCACACTCAAGCCTGCTGCAACACCGCTGCTTTGGAACAATTTACTTAGCGCAATAGCCTCAGAAGTTGAGTTAGCGCCATTGCCAGCAATCACAGGGATACGGCCAGCGGAGAATTCTAATGTCTTCATTACCACTTTTACGTGATCATCAACATTAAGTGTTGCCGACTCACCTGTTGTGCCTACGGAAACAATTGCCGCAGTACCTGCTTCAACGTGGTAATCCACTAAACTTTTAAGTGCTAGAAAATCAATTTCACCGGCATCATCCATCGGTGTGATTAAAGCAACAATACTACCCGTTAGCATTTAGACATCTCCTTATAATCGAGCGAAATATGGTACTTTTCCAACTGGCTAAAAACAAGCATCAGATATGAATCACCAAGTGAAAAGGCCAAACAAACTGGATTTTAGCGCACTAATTAAACGACCCCGTAACATAAAGCAATTTACTCAGTGACATAGTTGGTATTTTTGTCAAAGTATCACTAAACTCGCTCTGCCAATAGAGCTAGCCCGTCACACTCTTGCAATAAACTAGAAAACAGCAATAAAAGATACCACAGTACAACAAATTACAGATACGTTTTCTAACACGAATCCTTGCCTGCAAAGCTTATCAAAGTAATATATTACTATTTATTGATCCAAGAACTTGGTGAAATAGGTATAGAAGGCCGAAAGCGCACTATTAATTATGGAGTAAAACATGCAAACACTTGTTGCTGGTGATAAAGCCCCGCTGTTTAGTTTACAAAATCAAAACGACCAAACTGTGTCTTTAGCAGACTTAAAAGGCAAGAAAGTACTGGTGTACTTTTACCCCAAAGCAATGACCCCCGGCTGTACCACCCAAGCTTGTGGCTTGCGTGACAGCAAAGCGCAATGGGCTGATAACAATTTAGTGGTATTGGGCATTAGTCCTGATGCCGTGAAACGTCTGACCAAGTTTGTTGAACGTGACAATTTAAACTTCGACTTACTTTCAGATGAAGACCATAAGATTGCCGATGCGTTTGGAGTATGGGGCCTGAAAAAATTTATGGGTAAAGAATATGACGGGATCCATCGCATCAGCTTTTTGATTGATGAACAAGGCAACATTGAACATGTGTTTAATAAATTTAAAACTAAAGAGCACCATCAAGTCGTAATGGATTACTTAGCAAGCAAATAAAACCATTGCTCCCGCTCAATAAGACGGGAGCAACATTTATTTACTCAGCAGAAGCTAATGACTCAGCCGCTTTGGCTTTATCCGATGGCCAAGCATTAACAACTGCTTTCACTAAGGTTGCCAAAGGAATTGCAAAAAATATTCCCCAAAAACCCCATACCCCACCAAATACAAGTACCGCGACAATAATAGCAACAGGATGTAAATTCACCGCTTCAGAGAATAAAACCGGCACGAGTACGTTGCCATCAAGGGCTTGAATGACACCATAAGCTATCATTAAATAGAGAAACTCAGAAGTAAACCCCCACTGAAACACGCCCACTAACGCAACGGGAACCGTCACAGCTGCTGCGCCAATGAAGGGAATTAATACCGACAGGCCTACCAACACCGCCAACAACGCAGAATAGCGTAAATCAAGCACAGCAAATGCAACATAACTAACACTGCCAACAATCAAAATTTCAACCACTTTTCCACGAATATAATTGATGATCTGGCTGTTCATCTCAACCCAAACTTGCGTTGCCAATTGGCGATTTTCTGGTAAAAAGCGGGTAACATTTTGTGTTAACTCCGTTTTATCCTTGAGCATAAAAAACACCAATAAAGGCACTAAAATACAATAAACCAGCAACGCAGCTAAATTAATCAACGACCCCAATGAAAAAGAAACGATTGCTTCACCACTACTGATTAATTTATCCCGAATATTATCAACAACAGTCGACACCATTTCAGCATCCACCATTTCGGGATATTTCTCAGGCAACGTCAGTAAATAACCTTGGGTTTGGTTAAGCATATAAGGTAACTCACGTATAAAGTTGGCGCCTTGTTTAACCACAGTAGGCACTAAACCCAGTAAGGCGAGTACCGTAAACCCAACAAAAGCCAATAACACAATAATAGCGGCGCCGGTACGATTAACCCCCCATCGTTGCAATGAACAAACAGGCCAATCGAGTAAATAGGCGATCACTATCGCCGCCAGTAACGGAGCCAGTAATGAGCCGAAAAAGAACACCACACTAAAGCCAAAAACCAACAAGATAGTTAAGGTCACCGCATGGGGATCAGAAAACCTATCTTTATACCATCGAGAAAAAACATCAAACATAAGCCGAAACGACTCCTATATCACTCATTTATCACGCTAAAAAAATCACCAATGACAAGGCTGCCCTGGGCAGCTCTTCACGCTCAAATGGAATACCGTGCTTCATTAAATAACGTGGAATATCCTGTTTTGAACCGGGATCACTGACCAATAAAGTTAACTGTGCTGGAGGATGGGCTTTCGCCAACCACTGGCGCATATTGATTAAAGGCATTGGACAAGAAAGATCTCGGCAATCTAAAGTGGTCATATTTTACTCATTGTTCCCAATCACAAAACAACCCTCTCATTATCAGGGCAATCAAATAACAACACAAACGATATCCACATATGGAGCATATTTAATTGTTAGCGACCAATTTTAATTCAACGAACCTTGCACCTGCCCCATAAGAGCGTTTATGCTGCAGTCATCACTGTAATTGAGATGACTTCGTGTTTGCAAAATCAGCCTTAACCTCGCTTATATCAGGAATCCTTTTGTTCGCTGCAAGCAGCACTACTCATGCCAATTTACCAGAAATAGGCACAGCAGGCGCCAGCGCATTAACCATAGAAAAAGAGATTCAATATGGTAAAGCATTTAGCGTAATGGCTCGAGGCGGCCTACCTGTAGTATATGATCCCGTTTTAGTTGAATATATTACTGATCTTGGCCACACCTTAGTTGCTCACGCCGACTCGGTGAAATTTCCATTTAATTTCTTTTTAATTCAAGATAATGAAATAAACGCTGCCGCTTTTTTTGGCGGCTACGTCAAAATTCATACTGGCTTATTCTTATATGCAGATAATGAAAGCCAACTGGCTTCTGTTGTCGCACATGAAATAGCCCATGTTACACAGCGCCATTTAGCGCGAATGATGGAAGCACAATCGCGCAGCAACCCCGCCACGCTAGCCGCGATGGCGGGCTCTTTATTACTGGCACTCGTTTCCCCTGAAGCAGGCCTTGCAATGTTACAAACCAGCATTGCGGCTAATATGCAAGCTAACATCAATTACACCCGCACCCATGAGTTTGAAGCAGACCGAATTGGCATTCAGACCTTGAGCCAAAGTGGGTTTGACCCGAGAGAAATGGCTGGCTTTTTTGGTAAATTGTCAGCGCAATATCGCTATTCAAGCAAGCCGCCGCAAATGCTACTCACACACCCTTTACCGGAAACAAGGGTCGCGGAGTCTCGTAACCGCGCCGCCCAATTCCCGAGCAAAAAAATATCGCCTAGTTTGTCTTACCAATTAGCCAAAGCCCGAATAGAAGCCAGGTATTCCAATATGTCAGGCAACACGAGCTTAAGTTTTTTTAACAATCAGATTAAAAACAAAGATTACAAGTTAGAGGCGGCTGCACTTTATGGTAAGAGTTTGGCGTTAATACAAATCGAAAAATACTCAGAGGCTGAGAAGATAATCGATGAATTATTAGCCCAATCGCCACGAAACTTGTTTTATATCGATACAAAGACAGATTTAGATATTGCACAAAACCGCCACCAACAAGCAATTGACCGTTTATCTATTCTCTACCGAGAAATGCCAAATAACTCTGTGGTTGTGATCAACCTAATTAACACCTATATGGAAAAGAAGGACTATGAAAAAGCGTTGGTCGTCCTCGACAAATTTTTACGCCAGCAACCAGATAATGCGTTAGCTTGGTCCATGGCGATTAAAGTGAATCAAGGTCTTGGTAATTTAGGTAAAGCTTATCAAGCGAGGGCTGAATACCTTGCTTTACATGGCGATTATAGAAAAGCCATTGATGAATTAACCAGCGCGGGTGTCGAAACCAATAATAATCTTGATCGCGCGAGAATAGAGGCTCGAATTGAACAATTTAAGCAAGCACAAGCTGCCTTAGATGAGCTGCGATCTTAAGGCGCAGTCGCAGCGCTAAGGCTCTGCCAGTGCTGATTCAAACTGCTTAAATCCTGTTCACCGACCAATGTTTGTACCAACTCTCCCTGGGGGTTTAGCACATAGGTAGTTGGCAGCACTTTAGGCCTTGGCAACGTGAAGTCACCCACCTCCACCCGCGCAAATAGAAACGATACATTTCTCTGTTGCCAACTGGTTTGTAGTTCAGCTAAAGGCAAATTATCATAACTCACTGCGATCACTTGCCGTTGCTCTGAAGCTAAGCCAAACTTATCAAGAGCCGGAAGCTCTTTAATGCAGGGCTTACACCAATCCGCATAATAATTTACCAACAGCCATTGGCCACGATAATCGGCCAAATTAGCGGGTTGACCATTAGATAAGGTTAATTCTGCTTGGCCGCAAGCAGTCAAAACTAAAACACTAAGCAAGATCAGGTTGCGTATTTTCATCACTACTAAACTCATGTCCCTTTGGTTACAATACCAATATTACTGAATATGGAGCGTCAGCATGTCACAAGTGCAAATTTATCACAATCCACGTTGCTCAAAGAGCAGAGAAACACTCGCCCTATTAGAAGCACAAGGCCTGCAGCCTGAAATCGTGCTGTATCTCTCCACGCCACTGAGCACGACATTGCTCAGCGAAATAGTAAAAAAATTGGGGTTTGACACTGCTCGCCAGCTCATACGTACCAAAGAAACGTTATACAAAGAGCTTGCCCTTAAAGATGAAGTTGATGAAAAAGTATTACTCAATGCCATGGTTGAAAACCCAAAGCTCATTGAGCGCCCTATCGTCATTTATGGTGACAAAGCCGCGCTAGGCCGCCCGCCTGAGCAAGTATTGGATCTTTTTTAATGCAAACGCAACATTATCGAACTATCGCGAAAGCCGGCTATTTCGGCTTACTCATTTACGTGCCGCTTTGGCACCTATGGCTTTCGCCGCCCCCTGCAGGGATAAGTCCCATTCTCATGCTAGCAATGTGGTTGGTTCCTTTATTATTCCCGTTACGTGGCATTTTAAAAGGCAATCCATATACTTACGCTTGGGCGAGTTTTATTAGCTTGTGGTATTTTCTACATAGTATCACCCTGATCATCGCCGATCCGAATGAGCGTTGGTTAGCTGTTATCGAGCTAATATTAGCCACCACTTTTTTTATTGGCAGTGTTTACTATGCCAAATACCGCGGCCGAGAATTAGGTTTGAGTATTCGTAAACCAAAAGAGCCAAAGTAGCCGTAACACAACGGCGCTGATGCTTTAGTAAGGCACAGCGCCGATAACCTTGACTATAGATGAAGGGTTTCTTTAACAAAGGGAATGGTCAATTTGCGTTGCGCTGCAATTGATGCGCTATCAAGGTGATCTAACGTCTTCAACAGCATGGCCATTTCACGGCTTAATCGATTTAACAGAAATCGCCCTACTTCCACAGGTAATTTAAAGCCACGCAGCTGTGCACGTAATTGTAGCGCACCAAGCTTAGCCTCATCATCTAAATGATTAATTCGATAGCCAGTGCCCCATTCCAACCGTGATATTAAATCTTGTAACGAAAGACCTAAATTCTTCGGGCTATTATTACCAGTAAAAATCAGGCAATTCGTTAGCTCGGTATGGGCTTTTTTTTCTAAACAACGATTATAAAGATTAAATAACGCTTGTTCCCATTGCGCATTTCCCGCTATTGCTTCCAGAGAGTCAATGCAAATAAGGGGCATGTTCTCCATCCCATCTAGCATTTCTGGGTTCATCATATGATGTAAATCGAGTGGGACATAAGCAGCTGCTTGGCCACTGTCATTAGCTTCGGCACAAGTTGCATGGAGTAGATGAGAACGACCCGATCCTTCTGTACCCCATAAATAAATGACGTCGTCCCCCTGTCCGATGGCTGCATTTTTCAGTGCAGTTAACAGTTGGGAATTATCTCCCGGATAAAAACTGGCAAACGTTTCATCATCGGGTAATTGCACTGACAGCGAAAGCTGTGAAGGGTTATGCTGTTCCACTAATCATTCTTAATCGCATCGTGTGGCGCCCAGTGTAACATTAGCAACAATAATGGGCAAAAGGCAGCGGCCGAATAGGTCCCTATTATTCATGATCTATTACTTGCCAGCGCCAACTTAAATCAACCCCTTCAATATCTTGCTCAATCTCAGTCATGTTTGAGTGCATGGCGATCGTTTGCTTTAACTCTTCTTGGCTACCCATCAGTTGAAGTTGTAATTGCATATTACCGGGCGCAATAGTTTTAAGTGTTACCTTACTCACATTAGACAACTGCTGAAAAAAGCGTTTGACCATAACCACATCAGCCATTGCATTAACATTTTCAACCTGTACCACTACGTAATCATCATCGCTGGCCGCTAATACCCGTGAAGATTGGCCAACAAAATAATCAGCTAGTTGATGACTCACTTGCACACTGCTGTCCTCAACCAAACCCACTTCTTCCCCTTGTAATAAAGGCAAACCTTGGGCATCAATTAATTGCCAGGTAAGCTGACTATATCGTCCAGCTAAAGTAGCTTTTATCAGGACGATATAGTCGACGTTATAGCGCTGGCTGGCTGTGACAACGGGCGTTAAAAAGCGACCCCATACATCCGTTATTGATATTTGATTTAAATCGTCAAAGTCGAGTAAAGGAAAGGTGATCGGCATGGCGCGCACTTGCGCCCCTTCTTTTAACCCCGTAATTAAGCCTGCAGCGGCGTGCTCTGACAGCAAGGTTTTCTGATCGTCTTGGTCTTGAACCACCCAAAATAGAGTGTTGGGTCTGGGCGTCGGCCACACTGAAATTTGTGCTTGGCGCAGTAACTGATTCACTTTAAAAGAATTAAACTCAAATAGAGCTCGGCCATCACCCATAACGGTTTGCTGATGAACAAGATCGGGTAAAGGTGGTAAGTATTTAAGAAGTATTTCGTTATCTAGCGTGTCGTAACGACCGGTCACTTTAAGCATGATCCGTTCAAATGCTGTATCAACTAGCTCTTTGTTTGAAACATTAGCCCCAGCATTTACTTCTACCTGATATATATTTTCGGCTGACGCTACATTTAGCCAGCTTGCCACCAATATCAAACAGCTAATGACACCTTTTACCTTAAACACGGGCTCTGATTTCCTATCTATAAAAACAACAGCCCGAGATCTTAACAGAGCTCGGGCTTTTTCTTAAATATCAATTCTGATTAATCAAGCAGGTGCTAACCATGGATCGCTTTAACAAAATCAATTTTTTGGCAGTAATAAATTAAGCGCAATCGCCACTAACCCACACAAGCTCACGCCTTGTAAGCTAAACGACCCCACCCCAAATGCCATACCACCGATACCAAAAATCAATACCACAGACACAATACAAAGGTTACGTGCTTTGCTTAAATCCACTTGATGACGGATCAGTGTATTTAACCCCACTGAAGCAATGGTACCAAACAGCAACATCATGATCCCGCCCATAACAGCAGGAGGAATGGTTTGTAATACCGCGCCAAATTTGCCAACAAAGGCCAAAGCAATAGCAAACACCGCTGCCCAAGTCATTACAACAGGATTAAAGTTACGCGTTAGCATCACCGCCCCTGTGACTTCGGAGTAAGTTGTATTAGGTGGACCGCCAAAACAAGCCGCAGCCGCCGTTGCGACGCCATCACCAAATAGAGTGCGATGTAGGCCTGGCTTTTTCAGGTAATCTTTTTTCGTTACATTACCAATCGCCAAGATATCTCCGACGTGTTCAACTGCGGGCGCAATAGCAACAGGCAACATAAACAAAATAGCTTGCC
This sequence comes from Motilimonas sp. 1_MG-2023, assembly GCF_030547455.1. Classification (NCBI taxonomy): domain Bacteria; kingdom Pseudomonadati; phylum Pseudomonadota; class Gammaproteobacteria; order Alteromonadales; genus Motilimonas; species Motilimonas sp. 1_MG-2023. The sequence goes on from NZ_JAUOPX010000007.1 coordinate 134,077, forward strand.
AGCTAAATTCTGGCGCCACAAAGTTAGGGATGCCAAACCATTTAGCATTAGTAATGGGAGAAAAATCCACTTGGCCAAACGCGATGGCCAGCACATATCCCACCACCACACCGGCAAAAATGGGCACTAACTTGAAAATACCTTTTGCCATAGTCGACATTAACAAGGTGACCACTAAAGCCGATAACGAAATAATCATCGCAGTGCTTTGTTCCATTAGCACAGCCGAGCCATCACCGGTTTTACCGATTGCCATATTCACTGCAACGGGTGCCAAACCAAGGCCTATCACCATGATCACTGGGCCCACTACCACAGGAGGTAAAATACGATGAATAAATTCACTGCCGCGCACTTTCACAAAGCCCGCCATTAACATGTAAACCACACCCGCAGCCATTAAACCCGACATAGTCGCGGGAATGCCCCAAGTTTGTACGCCATACAAAATAGGCGCAATAAAAGCAAATGACGATGCTAAAAATATCGGCACCTGACGCTTAGTCACCCATTGAAACAATAACGTACCAATACCCGCAGTGAATAAAGCCACGTTAGGATCTAATCCCGTGATCAACGGCATAAGCACCAACGCACCAAAGGCGACGAAGAGCATTTGTGAACCTGCTAATGCGGTTTGCCACTGGCTCGTCATTACCATTCCCTGTGTCTTATTCGACTCACTTGCAGTTGCAGACCCGTCTATCTGAGCCATAATTCCTCCTGAATAATTAATTGCAACGTGAGTTGATTATTTGGTGCCAAAAATCTTATCACCAGCATCGCCTAAGCCTGGCATAATATAACCGTGCTTGTTTAATCCATCATCAATAGAGGCGGTGTATAGCTCAATATCAGGATGCGCCGCTTCAACTGCCGCAAGACCTTCCGGCGCTGCCACAATAACCAATACTTTAATGTTAGAGCAGCCCTTTTTCTTGAGTAGATCTAACGTCGCAATCATTGATCCACCCGTTGCCAACATAGGGTCTACCACGAGCGCTAAACGATCATCAATTTGATTCACTAGTTTCTCGAAATACGGCACAGGTTGTAGGGTTTCTTCATCACGGTAAATCCCGACCATGCTAATTTTGGCACTGGGCATGTGCTCAAGCACACCATCCATCATGCCTAAACCAGCACGCAGAATTGGCACAACGGTTATTTTTTTACCTTTAATTTGCTGTACGGTAATCTCTTCAGACCAGCCTTGAATATTCACGTCTTCAAGGGCTAAATCGGAAGTTGCTTCATAAGTAAGCAATGCTGACACTTCACGCGCTAATTCACGGAAGCGTTTAGTACTAATATTAGCCTCACGCATTAACCCTAGTTTATGTTGAATTAGTGGGTGTTTAACTTCAGTAACTTTCATTTTTAACTCCAATACACGATAAAACTGCAAAAATTCCACCAATATTAGCAAAAACCTCCTCTTCAACCTCGCTATATTTATAAATTTGCGCATTAATACACAGAAAAATTTCTACTCGTGCTCTAGCCCTGCTAAAATACCCGCGAATTTTTACCAGTTAGTGGCACACTGTCATTAACAATACAATGTCTGGTTATGGGTGAGGGACTTCTGTGAGCAACAAAACCACTTCCTTGAGTTATAAAGATGCTGGCGTAGATATCGACGCGGGTAACGCTCTTGTAGAACGCATTAAAGGTGTAAGCAAACGTACTAAACGACCTGAAGTTATGGGTGGTCTAGGTGGTTTTGGCGCGCTTTGCCAAATTCCTGCTGGTTACAAAGAACCATTATTGGTTGCTGGCACAGATGGTGTAGGCACTAAGCTACGTCTCGCCATTGACTTGAAAAAGCACGACACAGTCGGTATCGATCTAGTGGCTATGTGTGTAAATGACTTGATTGTTCAAGGTGCTGAGCCACTATTTTTCCTTGACTACTACGCAACTGGCAAACTTAATGTTGATGTTGCCGCTGAAGTTGTTACAGGTATTGGCGCGGGTTGTGAACTGTCAAACTGTTCATTAATCGGCGGCGAAACAGCTGAAATGCCAGGCATGTATGAAGGCGACGATTTTGACATCGCTGGTTTTTGTGTGGGCGTAGTTGAAAAATCAGAAGTAATTGACGGCACTAAAGTCGCTGCTGGCGATGCACTAATTGCACTGGGTTCGAGTGGCCCACACTCAAACGGTTACTCATTAGTTCGTAAGATCCTAGAAGTATCTGGCGCTGATACTAGCCAAGCTTTTGGTGATACCACTTTAGGTGAAGCATTACTTGAGCCGACTCGCATTTACGTTAAGCAAGTGCTTGAACTGATCAAGCAAACTGACGTACACGCCCTATCACACATTACGGGTGGTGGCTTCTGGGAAAATATCCCACGTGTACTTCCTGCAAACACCAAAGCGGTTATCGATGGCAGTAGCTGGCAGTGGCCTGAAATTTTCAACTGGTTACAAGAAAACGGTAACGTTGAAACTGAAGAAATGTACCGCACCTTTAACTGTGGTGTTGGTATGATCATCGCCGTTGCTGATGCCGACAAAGAAAAAGCGCTTGAGCTATTAACTGGCCTAGGTGAAAACGCTTGGTTAATTGGTCACATTGAAAACGCTGCAGATGGCGAGCAACAAGTCGTAATAAACTAAGGTTCGTCATGAGTAGTAAGAAAATACTGGTATTAATCTCTGGTAGCGGCAGTAACTTGCAAGCCATCATCGACCAAGTTCATCTGAGTGATGAGCTTGGTAACATTGTTGCTGTGATCAGTAACAAAGCCGAAGCGTATGGCCTTGAGCGGGCAACGAATGCGGGTATCGCAACATCCGTTGTCGCCAGTAAAGGCATCACAGATCGCGCACAATACGACCAAGCTTTAATCAGCGAGATAGATAAGTATCAGCCTGATTTAATAGTGATGGCTGGCTTTATGCGTATTCTAACGCCTGCGTTTGTGCAACATTACGCAGGAAAAATGTTGAATATTCATCCATCTTTGCTGCCTAAGTACCAAGGCTTAAACACCCACCAGCGCGCTATTGATGCTAAAGATGAGGAGCATGGCGCCAGTGTGCACTTTGTCACTGAAGAATTAGACGGTGGCCCGGTGATTTTACAAGCTAAGGTGCCGGTATTTTCTGAAGATCAAGCTGAAGACTTAGCTGCACGTGTACAAGACCAAGAGCATCGAATTTACCCATTAGCAGTGAAGTGGTTTATTAACAATCGCCTTAGTATGCAAAATGGTAAAGCAGTGCTTGACGGCGCTGAACTGCCTGAACCAGGTTATGCCAACGACTAAGTTTTATTGCCACGAATCCTAAAACAAAACCCTGCACTGCAGGGTTTTTATTTATGACGCCTCTGACATATTATGTCTTTACATCAATAAAAAATGAAAATAGAATATTCTTAATCTAGCTATTTAAGGATATTTTATGGAAACCAAGCTGCTACCTTGTTTACTATTGGCTGGACTATTAAGCGCCTGTGCCAATACAACAAACGACACTACAAGCACACCTAGCGCAACTTCTGATACTCAACAAGCTGATTCAATGCCTGCACTAGTTGGGCCTTATCAAGTTAAGCATCAAGCCGTTGACCTTTTCTTTAAGAAACCAGCTATCAGTAACTTCCAATTATCACCCAATGGTATGCACATCAGTTATTTAGCTAGAAATGAACAAGGAAGAATGCAGTTATTCTTGAAAATGGGTGGGCAACAAGACAAGCAATTAACGCAAGTGACCAGTCAAAACCTAGACGGCTATTTATGGTTAGATGACGCGCACTTGGGCTATTACCAAGACAATGATGGTGATGAAAACTATCAACTTAACATGATTAACATACACTCAGGGAAAATCACTAACCTTACCCCTTTCCCATCTACGCGGGTTGCTGGCGTACAGAGAATCAAAAACAAACCCGGCAAAATAATCTTCTACATGAACAAACAGGATAAGCGCTACTTTTATCCATACAGCCTAGACATCAAAACACAGAAAATTACCCCCGAGTTTGCTTGGTCTGATGAATTATGGGACCCAGTATACGACCAAGATGGTTTCGCCAGAATTAAGTCGCGCTGGGCACCTAACGATGATAAATATGAAAAAGTGGAATACCATTATCGTCATCCAGGCGACATGACCTTTAGTAAACTAATTACCGTAAACAAAGACGAAGACTTCTCAATCATCCACTTTAATGATGCGACTAACGAAATCTTTGCTTTAACTAACCACAACTCCGACAAAGTAAGGGTCGTTAAATTCGATATGGATACTCGCCAAATGGCGACCGTGTTTGAACATGCCGATTATGATGTATTGGGCGCAGGCTTTATCCCGCAAGACAATGAACTTTCGTGGGTCTACTTTGCCGAAGGCAAAGGTAAATTACAGCCTCTATCGCCTACGACAAAAAAGTTATATCAAGTTATCGAATCAAAATTCTCGACTCACTTCACGGTTAATTCGATAACCCAAGATGGCAAAAAAGTGATATTAGCCAATACCGATGCCAACATTCCCGTAGAGTACATGTTATTTGATACCGAAACGCAAAGCTTTACTGCGCTAGGCAAAGCCTCGCCTTGGTTAAAGCCCGAACACTTAAGCGACATGCGTCCAATTCAATTCCAAGCGCGAGATGATTTAACTATTCATGGCCTGCTAACCTTACCTCGTAATAAAGAGAAAACTAACCTACCTATTGTCATCTTACCCCATGGTGGGCCATTTGGGGTACTCGACACTTGGGGCTATAACCCAGAAGTGCAAATGCTAGCACATCAAGGTTACGGCGTATTACAAATTAACTTTCGCGGCTCAGGTGGCTATGGTAAAGCGTTCTTTAAGGCTGGCTTTCATCAATTTGGTACTGGTGGTATGCAACATGATATTACCGATGGAGTGAAATGGCTTATTGAACAGGGTATTGCCGATCCTAAAAGAGTAATGATCTACGGCGCGTCTTATGGTGGTTACGCCACCTTAGCGGGCTTAACTTTTACCCCTGATTTATATGCCTGTGGTGTTGATTACGTCGGTCCTTCAAACTTACATACGCTCTTAATGAACATGGATGAATCTTGGGGAATGGGCCGAGAATTCTGGCTTGAGAGTGTCGGTAACCCTTATACCGATATTAAGAAATTGAAAGAAATATCCCCGTATTACCATGTTGATAAGATCAAAGCCCCCTTGTTTGTGGCGCAAGGCGCTCAAGACCCTCGCGTTAAACAGCAGGAGTCAGATCAAATAGTCAATGCACTGCGTAAACGTGGAGTAGAAGTAAAATACATGCTGAAACAAGATGAAGGGCATGGTTTTGATAAAGAAGAGAACCAGCAACATTTTTATGATGAGATGATTGATTTTTTAGCGAGCTGCCCTGCTAATAATCGTATCTAATTTACGGAAATAAAAACCGCCTTCTCTATAGCTGGCGGTTTTTAACAAATAATGTAATACGACATATTATGCCTTTACATCAAATTATGGTAAATGTAACCTTCCCCTCAATTTTTTTGAGGGATGTAAAAAATGATACGACTAGCCAGCCTTATATTAGTGGGATTATTAAGTGGTTGTGCTAATACAACCGATACTCAACCTGAAACTTCTTTAGATACTCAACAAGCCCATTCACTGCCCGAGTTGTCAGGACAATATCAAGTTAAACATAAAGCTGTTGAGCTATTCTTTAAAAAAGCTCAAGTTGGGCATTATGTATTGTCTCCTGATGGAGAGAAGTTAGGTTATTTAGCTCGAGACCAGCAAGGCAGAATGCAGGTATTTGTTTCTCATGATAATATTCCCAACCCTAGCACCGATAAACAGTTAACGCGCTTTGTAGATCAAGACTTAGATTATTACTTATGGTTAGATAACCACCACATTGGTTACTTACAAGATAAAAATGGTGATGAAAATTTTCACTTATATGCCGTAGATATTAGCAGCGGGTTAACAACTAACCTGACGCCCTATGAGAATACCCGTGCTGCCAATATTCAACGGGTCAAAAACCAACCAGGTCAGATTCACTTATTATTGAATAAACAAAATAAAAGCCACTTTTTACAGTATTCAATCAACATTAAAACAAAAAAATTAACCTCGGAATATTCACTCAGCGACACCTTGTGGGCTCCCATATACGATGATAATGGCAACGCTCGAATCAAAGCACGCTGGCATCCAAATGATGACAATAAATTTGAAAAGCTCGAATATCATTACCGAGGTCCGAATGATTTAACGTTTCGCCCTTTTGTTACTTTAAATAGTGGTACCGTTTTTTCTGTTATTAAATTCAATGATGATAAAAACGAAATGATTGTCCGAACCAACCATCGCTCTAACACGATTAGAGTTGTCAAATTCAATACTGATACTTTCGCGATGATGCCTATTATTTCAAGGGCAGGATACGATATTTTATCGGCTGGTGTATTACCCAATGATACACAACTATCTTGGGTCTACTACCAGAGAGACAAAGGCGTATTACTCCCTCTATCTCAACAGGCTAAGGAACTTGATCAAGTAATAACTGAAAAATTCTCAAAACACTACCGAGTAATCTCTTTGTCTGATGATGGAAAAATCCTATTATTAAATGACAAATCGCCGCAAAGGCCAGGTCGCTACGCAAAATTAGATACTAGCACTTTATCAATCACGACCTTGCCAAATGCCTATCCTTGGCTTAACGATATCCCGTTAGCTGAAGTGAAAACTGTACAATTTATGACGCGTGATGGTCGAAGATTGAATGGCTTGTTAACAATGCCAAATAACGCTAAAAAATCTATACCCGTCGTAATTCATCCTCACGGCGGACCTTTTGGTGTGCTCGACAAATGGGAATATAATCCAGAGACGCAGCTACTAGCAAGCCAAGGGTACGGCGTTTTACAAATCAATTATCGCGGCTCAGGTGGCTATGGCCGCTCTTTTGTTGCCGCCGGTTTTCACCAGTTTGGTACTGGAAGTATGCAGCATGATATTACCGACGGGGTAGAGTGGCTTATCGAACAGGGGATTGCCGATCCTAAAAGAGTGATGATCTACGGCGCGTCCTATGGCGGCTATGCCACTTTAGCTGGCTTAACCTTTACCCCTGATTTATATGCCTGCGGAGTAGATTATGTTGGCATATCTAACCTGCATACATTCTTAATGAATATGGATGAATCTTGGGGGATGAGCCGAGAATCTTGGCTTGAGAATGTCGGTAACCCTTATACCGATATTAAGAAATTGAAAGAAATATCCCCGTATTACCATGTGGACAAGATCAAAGCCCCCTTGTTTGTGGCGCAAGGCGCTCAAGACCCTCGCGTTAAACAGCAGGAGTCAGATCAAATAGTCAATGCACTGCGTAAACGTGGAGTAGAAGTAAAATACATGTTGAAACAAGATGAAGGGCATGGTTTTGATAAAGAAGAGAACCAGCAACATTTTTATGATGAGATGATTGATTTTTTAGCAAGCTGCCCTGCTAATAATCGTATCTAATTTTGCGGAAATAAAAAAGCGTGGCACCCTGCCACGCTTTTTAGCTCATGCAAGCTGAATCTAAACCATGGCAGCAAACTCTTGGGTTTCAACCACCTCTGGCGCAGCTTCAACTGGTAAGGTTTGTTTCACATACACGCCTGGAGCACTACAAAGAACAGGGTAGTTAGCAGCGCCAATTTGATAAGGCTCAACCCGCTCGTCAGGGTTAAAGCCCAATAGCCATTGATGCCAGTGCGGCCACCAAGAACCATCATTGTGCGCAGCGCTGTCAAACCACTCTTCAGCATTATCTGGCATCGCCTCATTGGTCCAAAAACCATATTTGTTTTTATCTGGGTGATTAACCACGCCCGCGATATGGCCAGACTCACCAAGCACGAAAGTTTTATTGCCACCCGTTTGCAACGCACCACGATAAGTGCCTTGCCACAGTGCAATGTGGTCTTCTTTGGTTGAAATAAAGTAGCTGGGGACTTTAATTTTCTCCAAATCAATCCACACCCCACCAATCTTCACGCCTTTGTCCTGTACTAGTTTATTTTCTAGGTAAAGCTCACGTAATAAGAAGTTATGGCAGCTGGCAGCAACATTGGTACTATCACTGTTCCAATACAGTAAATCGAAATCAACTGGACTATTACCTTTTAAGTAATTATCAACGTAGTAATTCCAGTACAAGCTATTTTCACGTAGCAAACTAAAAGTAACACTCAATGAACGGCCGTCCATATAGCCCAAGGTGTTATTTTGCATTTCAATTGCACTTATCACAGTGTCATTGATGTAAGCACCGACTTCGCCGGGCTGGGAAAAGTCTAACAGCGTTGTGAAAAATGAAGCTGACTTAATGCGTTTTTTCATACGCTTAGCGGCATAGTAAGCGATTGTTGACGCTAATACAGTGCCACCAATACAGTAACCGGCGGCATTGATCTGCTCTTGGCCTGTGATTTCTTCAATGGCTGAAACCGCCTTGACCACACCTTCAGTTACATAATCGCCAAATTCAACATTAGCGTGAGCCGCACTCGGGTTACACCACGACATCATAAATACGGTATGGCCTTGATCGACCAACCAGCGCATCATCGAGTTCTTTTCGCGCAAATCTAGAATGTAGTATTTATTAATAAACGGCGGCACAATTAACAAAGGCGTAGCATGAACGGTTTCTGTGGTCGGGCGATATTGAATCAGTTCAAACAATTGATTTCTAAACACCACTTCGCCAGGTGTGTTAGCCACATTTTCACCCAGTTTAAACGCATCGTTATTGGTCATGCGGATCTTAAGTACATCAGCACTATTCGCCATGTCTTGCTGTAATAGCGATAAGCCTTCTACTAGGTTTTCCCCATTCTTTTCTAGGGTGAGTTTTAATAGCTCTGGATTTGTCGCAATAAAGTTACTTGGCGACATTGCGTTTATCATCTGACGAGAGAAAAAGCCTAGACGCTCTTTCGTCTTCTGATCCACCCCTTCCACTGCATTAATCGTGTCGAGGTAAGTTTTGCTAAACAGTAAATAAGACTGTTTAATGAAATTAAAAATGGCTTGCTCTTGCCATGCACTATCAGCAAAACGTTTATCACCACGCTCGGCTTCAATTACGGAAGATTTACCCGTTTCTTGCATAACAACATTTTGCCAAATTTCCATTTGCTGCTGCCACCAGTGCATTTGCAAATCAAGCATCGCAGCAGGTTGGTTGGCGGCACCTTTTAACAACTCATTGAAGTCGTTTAAGCCAACTTCATTCATTGCCTGATTAAGTGGAGAATTGACGGCTCCCTTGCCTTGCTCAAAGTCCTGCCACCATTGCTGGTTGCTTTCTTGCAATTTGACAAGATAGTCCGAGAAGAAGTGTTGAAACATAAGTTGACCCTCTTGAACGGAAAAGCCACCCTAAATAAGGTGGCTGGCTTGCCAATTATTAAGCAGGTGTTACCGCTTTAATGTTCTCATTTGTCAATTCTTCAACGTCTTGCTTAAATTCTTTTGCAATCGTTTGTAACTTGCTGCTGTCTTCCATCATTTGTTGAGAAAGGCGTGTAAGCGCAGCGACTTGATTGCTATTGAAAACCGCTAAAGAAGATACATCCTTTACTTCAGTTGCTGCTTTCATTTGCGATAAGCCAATTTCACTGTAAGTGCGCACTGCGTTTAATTGTAGCTCCGTTAATACTTCTGCATTTTTAGCCACTAACTTGTTGAATTTAAGGTAAGGTGCTAATGCTTTTTCTGACTGCTCGTTAAACAATTTAAACATATCGGTATACATGGTTTATCTCCTGAGTTTTAAAATTTCACGCCTTACATAAAGCGTGTATAGCCACTAACTAGTTAATGAAAAAGCTTACAAACAGCTTTAAGAACAACGTTTTACTAACACCGCCGTGCCCATGCCGCCGCCGACGCAAAGAGAGGCAACGCCGTAATCCCCTTGCTGACGCGCTAACTCATGAACCAACGAAACTAAAATTCGATTACCTGATGCTCCTAAAGGATGACCAAGGGCAATAGCGCCGCCATTAAAATTAGCTTTATCTAGAATAGACTGCACTGGCACTTCGTGATCTGATGCTAATTGTTTCGCTACACCTAATGCTTGTGCAGCGAATGCTTCATTAAGCTCAAACACACTCACATCGTTTATAGATAAGTTTGATTTCTTCAATGCAGACGTCACTGCGCCAACAGGGCCTAATCCCATTAAGCTAGGGTCTAAGCCTACTTGTGCGCAACTCACGATCTCTGCTAATGGTGTTAAGCCTAGGCGCTTAACCGCACTTTCTGATGCTACAATGACAGTGCTCGCACCATCGTTAATCCCCGAAGCGTTACCTGCTGTCACCGTACCGGCTTTATCAAATGCAGGTCGTAAAGCGCTTAAACCAGCAAACGTGGCATCAGCTTTAGGATATTCATCTACTGAAAACGTTTGGGTCGCACGTCGAGTAACAATCTCAACAGGTACAATTTCATCAACAAAGCGACCCGCTTCAATTGCAGCGACCGCCTTTTGCTGACTGGCGAGAGCAAACTCATCTTGCTCTTCTCGCGTAACCCCCACATGCTTGGCCACATTTTCAGCGGTCACTCCCATGTGATATTGGTTAAACACATCCGTTAAGCCGTCGTTAATGAGTAAATCTGTCAAAGCTAAGTTACCCATCTTTTGACCTTGGCGCATTGACGCAGGGACTGTAAATGGAATTTGTGACATCACTTCCACCCCTGCAGCAACCACTACTTGCGCATCACCTGCGCGAATGTGAGAAACGGCATCCATAACCACCTTCATGCCACTACCACATACCATATTCACGGTATAAGCTGGTACCTCAGCGGGAATATCAGCAAATATAGACGCTTGACGCCCTACATTCATACCCTGCCCTGCGGCAATCACATTGCCCACAATCACTTCATCAATTTGGTCCACTGGCAATGCAATTGACGCCACTGCACCTTTAATACTCTCAGCCGCTAATTTACCTGCAGCAAAATCTTTCAAACTGCCCAAAAATGAGCCTATCGGGGTGCGCTTAGCCGCAACGATATACACTTTTTCCATCTCAACCAGATCCTTAATTATTCTTTGCATTGCACTTAGTGCATGTATAAGCCGCCGTTAACGGACAAAGTTTCACCTGTGATATAAGCCGCCGCATCACTCACTAAATAGCTTACTGCCGCTGCAATTTCTTCAGGGCTAGCCAAGCGTTTCATTGGAATTTCACCGGTAATTTTTTCAAGTACTTCAGGGCGCATCGCCGTTACCATCGGAGTACCAGTGTAACCAGGTGCCACTACGTTTACCGTCACGCCACTACGCGCCCCTTCTGCTGCAAGGGCTTTAGAAAAACCAATCATGCCGGCTTTGGCGGCAGAATAGTTAGTTTGACCAAATTGACCACGCAAACCATTAACAGAAGAAATATTCACTACACGACAGTTGCCTTTTTCACACATCGCGGCAAATAAGGGGTGAGTAACATTAAATAAGCTGTTTAGGTTGGTATTAATAACATCATGCCACTGTTCAGCGGTCATTTTCTTAAACACACTATCACGAGTGACACCAGCATTATTCACCAACACATCAATGGTGCCTTCTTCTTGTAACAAGGCACTCAAACGCTCCGCACATTGGGCCGAATCAGACACATCTAATTCAAACAGTTTTACCTGTTCATCTGTGAAATTCTGCTCTTTGAACCATTTCTCTGCACAATCACGATTGCCAGTGTAGTACGCGGCTATCACGCGATAACCTTCTGATACTAATTTACAAGTAATGGCCGAACCGATACCACCTTTTGAACCCGTGATCAAAGCTAGCTTCTTCATTAAAACTCCGTATAAACAATGCACACATATGTAAAGTGCCTGAAGCCACATCTGGTACTGCCTGAGCCAGAATTACAGTCAACTTTTCTTAATTTCTTGCCATCCAGCCTAATTGACAACATAAAATTTAAATCAACTACATGATAATTTTATTAATAGTAGTTTGGTATTTGAACAGATGGGGAGGGAAAGTAACTGAATGAGCAACTTACATCTAGAAATTAGGACTAGCTCTCAATAACAGCGCAATTATGTTTCCAGTATGTTAAATAAAAATCCTATAACGACATAAAAACACTACATTTATTAACAAAACAATAACCTAATAAGCAGCTTTATCCTACTCAGTTGCGCACTATCGCTGCTCACAATAACGCTCCATTTAGCCAAATTGACCCCAACAAAGAGCAGAAATAAAGTTGCCCAGCTTTGCCTTACAAATAAATGGAAGTCCGCATAGGGGGTTCATTCAATCTGAGATCCCATTTGGCCGAGATATTACACCACTAACAAATCATTCATTCCTTAGAGCAATTTAGCCCATGCGTACACCCAACAAGTATAACGCCATAATCACAGGGTAAGCTTCATACGACCTAAGAAAAAGCAGCCTTAACGACGCAACTTTCTAAACTCAAAGCAACACTGCCAACGCAAAACGAAAAAAGATCGAGATCATATTTCTTACTTAGCAAACCTCTATTATGCAACAAATAGCATATTATACATCACAATATATCTTTGTCTGGAAACGTAATGAAACCACTGTTCACATTTATCAGCAGCGTGCCTATGTGTTTTGTCCTTATTGCATGTGGCGGATCAAGTAGCAACAACCCCGATAGCACTCATAATACTGATTCCAATATCGTTCCTCCAAATGTTGCTTCAACGCCTTCACCCACTCCTGAGGCGCAGCCAACCCCCTCTTTAGCACCGTCCACAATAAGTTATCGCTTAGATTGGGCGGCACCGCAGCAACGAGTTGATGGCTCACCATTACTTAACAATGAAATCACAGCTTATGTATTGCGCTGGACTAATACCGCAACAACGCAAAGCCAGAAAATGGAACTAGAGGCCAATATTACCCGCTGGGATCTCGAGTTACCGCTAGGTCAATATCATTTTGAGATTGCCACGAAAGATCACCAAGGCCGGTTAAGCCAATTCGTTTCGCCAAAATCATAGGAGCCCAATATGACCTTCCCATGCAACAAAAAACACTGTTTACTCAGCATATTGCTACTCATCACATTCAGCACACACAGCGCAAACTTGCTCATAGAAGAAACTTTCGACGAATTGCCGGACTGGCACTCAGGTTTACCTGAAAACGGCTTAAACCTTTATGGTATTCATGATGGCCGCACCTTTGGTGATGAGAATAAAGCCGATTTTACGCAGCGCCGTACCGCAGGCCATATATTACCTGGAAAATTTTTATCTGCGCGCCAACAAGGCCAGCATTATAGTCCACGCAATGGCCATGAAAATCATCATGAAATCATTGAAATACTCGCGTCCAATAGCGATAAATCTTTAGGTAAAAAAGGAAAGTCAGCCGTATTTTGGCGTGAACCAACCCAAGACAACAGTCACGCTTGGATGACTGACGGTATTCTGAGCCTTTATTTGCCGGATCTCGTGGCGGGTAAACCTGTTTTTGATAGTAATATCCACCAAGGAATAGACGAAGTTTATTTTGAATTTTGGATCACTTTTTCCGATAACACCACCGTCTACCCACCTTGGCAAGATATTGGTCGACGCGCCGACATGAGTAAAATAGCTCGCGTATCCAGCTTTGATGAACGCGGCAGCGAATACCAAGGCTTTCCTGGTGGTGATAAAGGCCCTATTGTCATTTGGAACTGGATGACTGACTACTATGGCGTGCGTAATGTGATTACCGTTCGCGGCGGCCCTCACGGGCACAGCTATACATTTAATCATGGCGAACTTACTATTCCCCAGGGGTCGCTGAACTACGTCGATATGATAGAAGGGATGGGCCCAAACGGCACCACCGAACGACCTCTCAATTTACGTGATGGTGGCGTCATCGACGCAGCACCGGTTCATCATGACCAAGTTCATGGCAGTGAGCAAGACTGGATCAAAATGGGCTTCTACGTCAAGATGAATTCAGCCATGAATGTACGCGACGGCATACTCATTCAATGGATGAATGGGCGGCGTTTACTCACCATTACCGATATTCCTTATCTGCGCAGCGGACGTAATGATGGCGAAGATGTCATCGTTGCTGACGGAATGGTGAAATGGAACATTGTTGCCATTGGTGGTAACGATTTTTTCCACAGCTGGCCGAAAGAATCCATGCGTGAAGAATGGTACGCCATTGATAACTTACGCGTCTATGACGGCTTGCCAAGTTTTGCTGAAACCGATATCAACGGCTTTACCATGCCACCTAAACCACCACTGCAGTTCACGGTAGAGACTAAATAATGAAAATAAACTTTATTATTCTCCTCACTATATGTTGGGCTGAATTATTGCATGCCAGCGTGCTCTTCAGTGACGATTTTGAAGCCCATCCCGACTGGGTGTCGGGCCGTACTAATCCCGAAAACCCAACTGGACGACCACTGTCTAACCCGCCCCCCGCAGGATGGACAGCCTTACGCACCGATCCTGCTCGTGCACCTTCCATGGGTGATATTGATCGTCATGAGTCAATTGAAATAAAAGCAGACCCTAACAAAGCGCGCTCTGGGATTCGTTCTGTGCAGTTTTATCGCGATGGCAAAAGTGAGCCAAGTTGGAAATGGTGGTCGGATGGAATTTTAGCAAAACGATTAGAGCAAGATCACAAGCAGCTCACTGTGTCATTTTATATAAAATGGCAACCCGATAGCACTCACCCACGGGGCATGAGTAAGCTATTTCGTATAACTCACACGAAAGGGATCGGCGATCAAATATTTCGAAACTTTCACGACGGTTTTAATGGACCAACCGCAGGCTGGATGTACTCGCACGATGAATACGGGTTACGTAACTTTAATATGATGCGCGGCTACCCGCCCGCGACCAACTATTACTTTGAAGAGGCCATGCCAATTGATTTACCACGCAACATGTTTAATGGCGACATGAGCCTAAATTGGCATCAGAATCTCACCGACTTAAATCGCGATGGCGTAACAGATAACCCCAATACTCAGCTATACAGCTGGGTCAGCCACAACTTAATACCAGGCAATAATTTCGAAGGCATCATTAGCCCACAAGACTTGTTCGGAAACAGCCAACACTCAGGCTGGCGACGTATCGACCTATTTGTAAAAATGAATTCCGCCCCCGGTGTCGCCGATGGTGTTTATGAGCGCTACATTGACGGTCAAAAAGTCTTCGCTAACAGTCAAATTCCTTGGATAGCAGCCTCCAGTGATAAAATAGTGGGATGGAATCTAATCAAGGTAGGCGGTAATGATTACATTAAAACCGTGCCCGAAAGCGAGCGTTTTGAAGACTGGTATGCCATTGATGATGTCGTCATTCGTACCGAACACCCTAAAGAACCGCACCCGCCAGCACAACTAAGGGTTACAAAACTATATAAGTAGATGATATTAATAAAATTTCACTGCGTTTGGCCACTATTAATTCGATAATAACGCTAGGCAGCATCGCGCTGCTTTTTTGCTTAATAATAATGAAGTACAGATCAGCGCCAGCGTTACCATTGCGTTTCGCGACTTCAGCGCAAGGGCTCATAAAATGAGCCGATCAAGCCATGTATAAAATAAAACGCAAAGGCAAAAATAACTATGCTATAGCCGATGGTTAGCCAACGTATCTATGATTGCCCACTAATGTGGTTAAAAAACCAATGTTGCCACGCTAGCCGTCATTACAGCCTCTCCTGAAAGCACTTGAGCGGATTTCACTTGCCGCGTTACAGGCTCAACAATATGATGCTTAATCTCAATAATTCTGTAGCTCAAAGGCGAGAAGTAGCATGATAGTTTACATAGATATGGACGATGTGCTGTGTGATTTTAGTCGCGCGTTCCAACGCGCGATTGCCCATACTCCACAAATTCAGTTTCCCCAATCACAATATGGCTTTTATACGGCTCTCGAGCCCATAGAAGGCGCAATAGAAGCTGTCAACGCATTGATCGAGTCCAGTTCATACACGCCATATATTCTCACCGCGCCGTCAGTTAGAAATCCACTTTGTTACACGGAAAAACGCGTCTGGGTAGAGCGGTATTTTGGCTTAGATTTTGCCGAAAAGCTGATCATTTGCTCAAACAAAGGCCTGCTAAAGGGAGATTATCTGATTGATGACAAATCAAAAGGTCGCGGTCAGGAAGGCTTTACTGGTGAGCTGATTCAGTTTGGCCAAGCACCATTCCAAGACTGGCAAGAAGTAAGAAAATACTTACGCTTTTAACCGTTGCATGCTCATTATTTTAAGAGCATGCAACAAATGAAACCTTACTGCTGAAGACGCTCTTTAGCTTCCTCAACTTTAGCAAAATCTAAACCAAGCTCATCGACCGCTTCTTTTAGCAAAGCTGGATTTTGCATCACTTGCACCATTAATTGTTGCAGCTTATCTTGTGGTAGCCCTAACTGGCTTAAGGTGGTCATCGCCGCTAACGGGTTTTGCGTGAGGGTTTGAAATAACTCGTTGATCTTCTCTTCTGAGACATTGTTCTCTTTTAACAGTGCAATAATCGGGTTCATCGAAATACCTTTCACTAGTAAACATAATTTGGTGCCAGTTTAACATTTGCCTTGCTAGCTGGGTACTAGCAAATAACTCGCACCCCATCACCCTCATAGTGAGACTTTGCTATCTAACTAAGCCTGACCTTGGAGCGTCACCAGCAAGGTTCTGGCGCCACCAAAATTACGGTGCTCACAAAGGTAAAGTCCTTGCCAAATGCCCATATTAAAGCGGCCATTGGTAACGGGGACTGACACACTGTGCCCTAATAAACTGGACTTAATATGACTAGGTAAATCATCACTGCCTTCGTAAATGTGCTTATAATACGGCTCGTCTTCTGGCACAGTGCGGTTAAAAAACTGCTCAAAGTCTTGTCGCACAGTAGGGTCAGCATTTTCATTGATAGTTAAGCCCGCTGAGGTATGTTGAATAAAAATATGCGCAAGCCCAACAGATACCTCAGATATTTCCGGCAACAACTGTAATACTTCATCAGTAATTAAGTGAAAACCGCGCTTTTTCGGCGATAAAACAATTTCTTTTTGAATCCACATAACACTCTCACAAATAACTCACACAAAACGATATTTTACAGTGAGCGCAGCCCATTAACCATCTATACCCAATCAACTTGAAGATGCATGTTTCAAGCATCTCCAGGTTGATTGGGTATAGACCCGCAATTGCCTTAACGGTCAGCAGCAAAATGATGATTGAGCGTATCATAACGCCAACGATTCGCGATAAGATCCAGTAAGTAAATAGCCAGCCAAGCAAAAAGAAATTAAAGTAAGCATTGCTTAAACTGTAATTCACCGCACTTCGTACAACAGCGTGATGAATAACCACTATATAATAAAAGGATTTCAGCGATGACAGCTCCATCAAGCACTGCCCCGCAGCCTAACATTTCAGATTTAGCGACCTTTGCTAAGGCTGTCGATTATTCCTTGATGGAGCAACTCACCCCCGATCCAGACGCCACAGCAGATGGCCATGATCACTATGCGCGACAAGTATTTTCAGGTCATTACGTCCCTGTAAAACCCACCGCTATAGCAAATGCTAACTATGTCAGTCATAGCCAAGCATTTTTTGCGCAGCTGGGATTAGCGGACGCCCTGGCTCATGATGCAAATTTTCGTCAGCTTTTTTCCGGTGATTTAAGTAACGCCCCAGCCCCCATGAAGCGCTTCGGCTGGGCAACAGGCTATGCGTTATCAATTTATGGCACCGAATATACTCAGCAATGCCCATTTCATACCGGTAATGGCTACGGCGATGGTCGCGCCATGTCTATATTTGAAGGCGTCTTCAATGGCCAGCGCTACGAAATGCAATTAAAAGGTGGAGGCCCTACCCCCTATTGTCGCGGAGCAGATGGCCGGGCAGTATTACGCTCTAGTGTGCGTGAATTTTTAGCGCAAGAATATATGCACAACTTAGGGGTGCCAAGCTCTCGCTCTCTCACCTTATATGTATCCAAGTCAGAAACGGTCTCTCGGCCTTGGTATTCAAGCAGCTCCTATTCCGCCGACCCCGATGTGATGGTTGAAAACCCAGTCGCTATCTCAACCCGCGTCGCGCCCTCATTTTTACGTGTTGGTCAAATAGAGCTGTTTGCCCGCCGAGTGCGTGAAAATACCCACAGCAACGCCTTCGCTGAGTTAAAGCAAATAGTGGTGCATTTAATTGCGCGTGAATACCAAACTGAAATAGACGCAAACCTTGAATTTAATCAACAGATTATTGAATTAGCCAAGTTGTTCAGAGTGCGTCTAAGCAAACTCATCGCTAACTGGCTACGTGTTGGCTACTGCCAAGGCAATTTTAACAGTGACAACTGCGCCGCCGGTGGCTTTACCTTAGATTATGGCCCGTTTGGTTTTTGCGAAGCCTTTGACCCCGAGTTTCAACCGTGGACAGGCGGGGGCAAACACTTTTCTTTCTTTAATCAGCCCGCGGCAGCCGAAGCTAACTTTCATATGCTTTGGACAGCATTAAGGCCACTGTTAGCGCAAGATGAACATACACTGGCCCAATTAGATGACGTTCGCCGTGGCTTTAAAGACGAAATACAACAGCAATGTCAATCAATCTGGGCCGCTAAACTGGGCCTAAGTGAATTCCCCCCTGAACTATTTAGCCAGCTAATGCAGTTAATGATCCAAACCAAGGTTGACTACACTATCTTCTTCCGTGAGCTATCCCATATACCTAATGATATCAGCAGTTTGAAAAAGAGTTTTTACCTACCTACATCTGCTGAGCAAGATAAGCAATGGCAGCATTGGTTAGACCAATGGCTCAACCTGCTGGCAAATGAGAAACAAGATTTAAAAACCATTGCAAGCAACATGAAACGCACCAACCCCAAATACACTTGGCGCGAGTGGTTGATTGCGCCCGCTTATCAACAAGCGATGCAAGGCGATTACTCATTGATTGAAGAACTAAAGCAAGTATTTAGCGACCCATACGGTGAGCAAGCCAAGGCGATTGAAGAGAAGTATTATCGACTGAGACCTCAAGAATATTTCCACGCTGGCGGGATATCGCACTATAGTTGTTCGTCTTGAATAGCTAAATGGTCAGGAAAGCTTACGCCGTAACCACAGAAATATTAGCGTGGTTTCGGCGAAATAATGTGGCTAATGCCAGTTTCAACTTGGCTAGAGCTGAGCTAAATAGGTAATAGCTACGTATCAAAAAACATGTATCAAATCTCAAAGGAGTGAGCGATGAAAAATGAGATTTGCAGTAAAACTATACTAACGGTATTTGAATATATTCAGCAGCATGGTGAAGACACCGGCCAAGGTAAACTCTGCTCAGGCATATTAGCGTTTACTGACTTCGACTGCTACACACTCTATCTGCAAGGTAGCGGTGTAACAATGCGATTTGGTTTTCATAATTCTTATCACTTAGATTACGAACAACAGTCGCAAAAAAATGATTTTTTAAAGAAAATTAACCTGATTTATAATCAAGCCATAAAGCGACACAGTTAGATACTACCCACTTGAAAATCGAATAGAAATGTTATTTTGATGCCCTTATCCGCGAGCTTAGAAAGATATTCGATAGCAAGGGCGCGCTGAAGTGGCCAACAAGCAATAAGTATCAAAAAATATCAGCTGACACCAATTAAGCTGCCGAAATCCAGACACAAAAAAACCGCTCATTGAGCGGCTTTTTTAATTTGGTCGGTGATGAGCGTACTTTGAATTAGTTAACTCCCGACCTCAAGCTTCGCTTGTTAGAGAAACTTGGATAGGTGGTCGGTGATGAGAGATTCGAACTCCCGACCCTCTGGTCCCAAACCAGATGCGCTACCAGGCTGCGCTAATCACC